>JARIBV010000122.1 GCA_029257335.1 Faecousia sp. | reverse complement strand
CCCGCAGGGATTTCATCCAGAGAGACATAGCCAAAGGTGACCTTGCCCTCTGCCTGAACCTTGGAGGTATAAGCTCCGTGGATGGTGGCATCCGTCAATTCCAGCTTGGAAGTGTCATAGCTTACCCGCATCAAAGCATTGTTGGAAGCAATGTCGGCACCGGCCGCATCCTTGGCTGTCACCGTAACGGTGACGGTCTTTTCGCCCTCTTCTACCTTGGAAGTAGATTGGATCTCAGATTTCGCATCCTGGGCTTCCTGCGTACCTTCAAAGATTTGATTGGCGGTATTGTTTTCCATGGCCTCTGCCGCAGCCTGCAGGTCGGCCTCAGTGACTACCACAGATTTCATCTTTTCACTTGCTACAGGACCCGTCTTATTTTCGGGTGCCGCATTTTCGATCACTTCTGTAAGAACAACCGGCCAGACTCCATCTCCAAAGTTGCCCACCAAATCAGCTGTATACTCTTCTTTGACCGGGTCAAAGACCAGGCGGTACAATTCATTGGCTTCACCGGTAAAATAGGACAGGTACAGCGTGCCATGATTGCCAGGCACCAGGGAGCAATACATCTTGTCCAGGTTGTTATAGCCTGCAAAAGGCAGATTCAGATTGCTGGGATAGCTGCCCAGCCATGCACTCATGGAGTCACCGTCTTCATAAATCCAGAAGTGGAACACGGTTCCATTCTTAGCCAGAAGTACCACATGCTCCGTATTCAGCAGCTCGCCGGTATCCTTATCGGGATATTCCTCATACCCCAGAGAGGTAATGGCGGTCAGATATTCACAGCGATCCTGAAGATCAAACGCCTTGCTATCCAGATTCATGGGGTCCTTGGGAGACAGGAAATAATATCCGTAAATAGAGGAAACCAGAGTTGGACCATTCTTAGAGAAGTAGGAGCTGTAGGCCATATCCCACAGGGGCACCCCTGCACCATTGGTCTCGGAGGTGGCAACAGTGGTGCCATCCTCGCCAACCTTGTGCATCAGCAGACCGGAAGAATCTTCCTGAATATAGTAGAACTTCTTGTCCGTGTCAAAGGTTGCAGAAACCATATTGGTGTCCACTGCTGCGCCGGGTGTCCAGGTATCTTCCTCCCCCATGTTCCAGGTGAAGAACACGGGATGGCCTTCCCGATCCTGAAGCAGGCCCTTTGCTGTAACATCCAGAGTTTCAACGGTTACGCTACACTGCGCGGTAACCGTGGGGTCCAGAACAGATGCCGCAGTCACCGTGGTCGTACCTACCCCGACACCGGTCACAACACCTCTGTCGTCTACCGTGGCAATATTTTCATCAGCAGAGGTCCAGGTCACCGTGCGGTCTTTCGCAGTCCATGGCTGAACCACAGCAGACAGTTGCTTTGTGGTGCCTTTAAGAACATTGAGGGCATCCCGGGACAGCTGAATTCCGGAAATCTGATCCGTTGGATTGGCCCAGCCGCCACCGGAAGTGCGTTCCGGAATAATCAGGCTGCTGATCTCTTCCCACAGATCATGATAAACCGTGGCCTGCCCTGTCTTGGTGTCCATCTCAACATAGTAGGAATAACCAATCTCAAAGGTCATGCCCATAAAGTCCTGAAGCTTCGTATAATAGGAATTCCAGCAAAGCATGTTGGTGTTGGGATTGATCTCCATTGCCTGAATATACTTGGACTCGATTTTGCTGTCCGCCGTACCAAGAAGTTCTGGGGCAGCAATCGTATTCAGGGTAAACTTATAAATTGCAGGAGTACCATACTGATTACAGTAGAAGGTACCATCTGCATCGCATGCCAGTGTGTTGGTAAGAATCCCAATCTTTCCCACTTCGGTGGGTTTCCCGGTAAGCTTGTCCACGGTATACAGCTTACCGTCACTGACAGCATAGACATTGCCGTCTGCTCTGTTGTAAGCCATGTCGCTGATCAGCAGACCGGTGTTGCAGATCAGATTCTCTTCAGCCAGATCATCTTCGGGCATGGCATACAGGTCACCGTTTTCCGTTGCAGCAAGAACAATGTGGTCGGCGATGGTAGCTGCTGTAAACATTTTGTTGGTGGGGCTGTAAGATGCAAGTCCTTGGGGGGCGTCTTTGTCATATTCCGTATTCTTGTCAAATGCAAACCAGTACTTGGATTTCATGGTGAATGCCATCATTTCAGGAAGAGGCTGTTGCTCACCAAGCTCCATTTCAATCATATAAGTGGTGGTATTCATGGCGTAGTCCATGACCTGCAAGGCAAATTTCTTGCCGTTTACATTGGACAGATCCAGAACATATTCCGCCGTCTCCCCGGGTTTGATATCCGCAGCCGAACCGGCAGCCGTATGCACCTTCGTGCCGCTCTTGTTGAACAGCGCTACAGCCGCAATATACTGGTTATCGGAAGCAGTGACATGCAGGGTATTGTCAGTGAAGCTAAGAGAGACATTCTCCAGAACAGGGGCAGTGTTATCCACAACCAGAGGCAGGCCGAAGTTGGCGCCCTTGCCCAGAGCATCCCAGCGGATGTTCCCTTCGGCATCTGCGTAATACTCAGGTGCCAGAGCCAGATTCACAAGAAGCTGGTTTCCTTCCGCTGCCCCCTTGGGAACAAAATTGGCTTTCAATGTGTAGCCATTGCTGTTCCAGCGGCCGGACGCAGGCTGGAAGTAAGCCGCGCCTACTGCACCGGGAAGTGCTTCCATCAGCTCTTCTCCCGTGGTTACATTCTTGACAGTGAACCGGGAAGCGGCTGCATTACGAATGGCTGCAAACTGCACCTTGCTCACAGCATCCCCATTGACCGAGTTGATGGCGTTGCGCTCGGGCATATATTTTTTATCGGGGATCAGGGGATTTCCTCCCAATGCATAGACATTTTCCGGATCATTGGCATAGGTTACCAAATAGGTATTTGCCTCGATATTGCCCAAATATGGCATCCGGCAGTCTTCCCCGGTCCTATATGTGGCCAGAATTCCTGCATCATACATGGAAGGGTCGCTCCAGCTACCGTAGAAGCCCAAAACGGGGATAGAATGAACCGTACCCTCCACGCCTTCGGCACTTGCCATGCTCTCCGCAAAGACATAGCCTTCCACATACACGCCATTGGTGGCAGTTTCCAGATATTCCTGCCATGCATCGGTCAAGGTAACCTTTACATTGATTTTCTTGGAACCATTCCCAGGAACCACGACGGTACCGGTGCCGAGATTTTTAAAGAACAGGTATGCATCCTGTGTATCCACATCGCCGTCCTTGTCCAGGTCGGCCTTGTCCTGATTCTTGATGGTCTTTGTATCATCTACCACATGGTCCAAAAGCGCCTGACCATCGGCGGCATTGACTGCGCCATTGCCGTCAAAGTCCAGACCACGAACCAGATCGCTGGGTTCCAGGACCTTGCCGTCTACCTCCCAAGTCACATTGACAGGAACGGAAACGGTGGTAGCATCCATATAGAACGCTTTCTGGTTCTCGTTGTTTTTGTTATTGGCATAGTCCTCAAACAGTTTCTGGGTGAAGAAATCAGCAGACAAGGCAAATGCTTTCTCGTTGCCTGTAAGATTGTTGATACGGAAGGAGAAGTTGTACACGCCGGTACGCTGGGGATCATCGCCAAGTTCCACCTTCACTTTGCCGTCTGCATGGGACTTGGTTGCATTTTCGTCCATAGTGATATAGCTGTCCGCATTGACCGCAGCACCCACATTGCCCAAACCGGCGCCCTGCTGAATCACAGGGAAGTAGCTGCCGCTCTTTCCGTCGATCATAGGAACAGCCGTGGACATCAGCAGGCTCTGCGCCAGCTGGCGTGGAGTCATACCGGTCTTTTCCGTCAGATCGTTTTCCCGAATGTACTGGGCCACCAGAGCCGCCATACCGGAAACCTGAGGCGCAGACATAGAGGTACCGGACATGCTCTCATACTTGTCGAAGCCGCCGCCATCTGGAGTCTGACCGAAGACCGAGTAAATGGAACCGCCGGGGGCTGTGATCTCAGGCTTCAGCTCCAAAGATCCGGGAACGCCCCAGGAGGAGAACGGGCTCATGGTATAAAATTCGCTGTCAAACTGGGAAGAGCCGACGCCTTCGGAGATTGTCATTGTACCGGTATAATACAGCACCTTTCCGGTCTCGTCCGTGACGGCCTCGCCATTGTCACGGAACGCCTTTCCGGCGGACTGGGTAATGGAAACAAAGGGAGCCGTCTTTTTGTAGTCCGTCAGATCCATGTTAATGACGCCGGGTGCATTGTTGTAGACAACCGTTGCAATGGCGCCCGCATCAACAGCATGATTGCCCTTCATGGCAAATGCAATTTCGCCGCGGGAGCACATAGCAACCTTTCCCTTCAGAGCGTCCCCTACAGCGGCCCATTGCTCCGGGGTGCCATAACCGTCGATAAGAATATATTCCTGCTCACCGGCCAGGGTCGCCATGGGCTGGTTGCTGTAATCACTTTCGCTGTAAACAGCCAGGATATCTTTTACTCCAATGAACAGGCCAGTTGCACCGTCATTGTCCACAGAAGCAATGGCCAGAGAGTTGGTATATGTACCAGGCGAGCCGGCGGTATGCATGTTCACATCATCTGCGTACAGCCGCCCTGTGTTCATTGCATTGTCCACCCAACTGCCGTTATTGCCTGCGGACATACAAACCACAATACCGGCCTTTGTCAGGTTTTCCATAATGGCCTGGTATTCTGCGGTTGCATTGCGGGACCCGCCTGCACTGCCGGAACCCAGTGACAGATTCACAGAATCACAGCCCAGAACAACGGCATCTTCAATGGCCGCCATATAGTCCGCATCATAGGCGCCGCCGCTTTTGCCGAAGACTTTCATGGTGATGATCTGAGCATCGGGTGCAACACCCTGGACCTTCACAACATCCAATGCCTTGGCGAAAGTACCGTCCTGCTTGGGAATATAGGCATTGGCAGCAGCAATGCCGCTGACATGGGAACCATGCTCCGTCTGCTTGTCTTCCTTATGGGTGACATAGTAACTCTTGTCCACATAATTGTAAGCAAAAGGAAGCTTTGCACTGAGGAAGGACTTTGCAGGGTCAATTTCCACATTCAGCTGATCGGCTACGGAAGCAACTTCTTCCACATCCAGAAGATTCAGTTTCATCACATACTCTTCCAGAGGAAGTCCGCTTTCACCTGCCTGATAGGCCAGGGAGTACTGATAGCCTTCATTGGAAAACGACTGATGTGCGGTATCGATACCGGTATCGATTACAGCAATCCGAGCTCCTGCGCCGGTGTAGCCGGAGGCCCAGGCGATGCCGGAACCGATCTGTTTGGAAGAGGTGGCCATGTTGGGATCATTTGTTTCTTCCTGATCCACAACGGCAGGCTCATATCTGGTTTCGATCAGGACCTTCTCAACGCCGGGAACCTTTTCAATGGCTTCGATCTGACCATACTCCACATCGGCAGAGATCAGGTTTGCTGCCAGGGTCAGATTCCAAACCACATCCAGCTTCTGAGCCAGACACTTCTCGATTGTGGTGGTGATCTTCTGCTGCTGGGTCTGCAGTTCCTGACGATACGCCATAGCAGATGCATTTTCCGCAATGTCATCCATTGCAAATCCTGCTGCCACGGTAGATTCTTTCTCTAACACAATCGACACACGGACCACATCTGTGGGGGCATATGTGTCTTCTTCTGGTGAACAAACAGGTTCGTGACCGGGAAGTGTTGCCGTCACGGCACTGTTGTCCACCTGCTGGAAGCGTACGGTAGCCGATTCCTCAGCTGCACGCACTGGAATCGCAAATCCAAGCAGGACTGCTGCAACCAGCATCAGGGAAAGCAAGCGGTTCAACAAATTCTTTTCCATCATGTTTTTCTCCTTTTCCTTTCTCTGCCATAGGGGCAGGCGCCATTTTGCGGAAATCGAGACCTCCCTTTCTCGATCTGCCGACGGCTTTCTTTACACTACACATGTGTAAAGTCTCCGTATAAATATAATACAGTTTTATAGCGTCGAAGTCAATCGTTTTTAGTCGAATGATTTATTTCGGTGAATTATAACTATATTATCAAACTTCCGCGCCTTATACTTCTCACACAAATACAGTCGATAATTTGTTCTTATCAAAACTATTCAAGTATTTTGGGAACTTTTTGACAGAAATAAAAAACTACCATCTCGCAATATTGCAAGATGGTAGTTTGAAGTTTAGAAGACATTATGGTACCTAATTCTTATAATAATACCTATATTCGGATATATTATCCAAAATATCACACAAAAACAGATTTCTTCAGCAGAAAAATCAATAATTTCCCACCGGACGCGTTACCGTCCGGATCTTAGCTCGGCACCTTTCACCGAATGGAACGGGCATATTCCGTTGGCGTGATCCCAAACTTCTCTTTGAATTGACGGGAAAAATGATGCACCGTGGAATACTGCAAAACCTGCGCGATCTCAGTAAAGTTCATTTTTCCCTCCCGGATCATATGCTTTGACTCCTGAAGCTTCGCACGGCGGATATACTCTCCCGGAGAGATCTGGAGGTTCTTATGGAACAATGCCGTCAGATAAGAGGGGCTGACCCCTACCTCTCTGGCTACCATGGGAACGCTGAGCTTCTGCCGAACATTCTCACCAATGAAGCGTTGGGCATGGCCAACCACCTCATTTTCGCTGTTGATGGCATTGGCTGTTCGCAGAGGCGCTTCTGCTGTGGTTCCGGAGTCTCTCAGCACTGTGAGCAACAGCTGCCCCAGCAAGCTGATGAGCATATCTCCGGTATAGGCATCCTCATGGTCCCGCTCCTGCAACATCTGCTGCAGCAGCAGCACAGCCTTCTGCGGCGTACGGAACTTCCGATTCAGAAGTCTTGCCAGGCTGTCTCCCTCCAGATCAAAAGTGATGGTAATATAGCTGGGGGCACACTCCGGGTCCGCATACTGCATATGCCACTGATTCGGTCCATAGATTGCCATGTCTCCCTGCTCCAGAAGCAGATCCTGTCCGCCTGCCACAGAATGAATGGCACCTTTATCCACATAGGTAAGCTCCAGCATGGAATGCTCTTCGCCACGGAAAAAGAATCCCCGCTCTTTTTCATGGTAAAAGAAGGTATATACCCGTTCCACCTGCAGCGATCGGGACAAAGCCAGCTCCCGCAGAGGAAGGGTCATGGCCTCTGCCTTTGGCCAGTGGCCGCCGGAAACTGCCATGCGCACCGAGCAGCTGACCTGGTAAGGCGCCACTGCAAAATGGACACCGGGATTGATACACACAGGCTTATCCAGATAGAAATAGACAAACTCCCCGCGGCCCTTGGCCACAGCCAGAATGGTCATTCCGGACTCATAGTCCAGATATACCGGCTCTGTGGGGCTGTACTGGAAGATGGTCTCCTGAGTCACTTCCACCAATCGCCCTTCTGCCGGGCTGACACGGGGGCTATGCCTCCGCTCAGAACGCTCCGCCGTAATCTTTCCATAGGGAGCAAAGGACAACACATTTAAATTCTGTACCATATCTCTTTTGCCACTCCTGTTCAACGAAGGGTCCGTTTTATTTTTCGTAGGTAAATTCCCAGTCATAGATGCTTACGGTGTCGCCGTCTTCAATTCCCATTTCCTCAAGGCGCTGAAACAGACCGCTTTTACGAAGCTGACGGTCAAAGTAGTTCCGGGACTCGTAGTCATCAAAGAATACATCATTCATGAGGCGCTCCAGCCATACACCGGAAACGACCCAGGTGCTGCCATAGTGGTCGATCTCCAGTTCGGAAGGATCGCAGGGCTCCTCCACAGGCTTTACATACTCAGGCTCATATACCGTGATAGGAGGCAGGTCCCGCAGCTTCTGCGCAATGACCCGCATCAGATTCTTTGTGCCCTGGGTGGTGGCAGCGGAAATCTCATAGAATTCGCAGCCCAGCTTCTGAACATGCTCTTTCAGTCTCCGCAGGTTGTCACTGTCAGGGGACAGAAGATCACATTTGTTTGCAGCCACGATCATGGGCCGGTTGGACAGATCCACAGAGTACTCGTGAAGCTCCGCGCAGATCTTGTCAAAATCTTCCACAGGGTCCCGATCCTCACAGCCGGATACATCCACAATGTGCACCAGCAACCGGCAGCGGTCAATATGCCGCAGGAAGTCGTGGCCCAGCCCCGCACCGTCCGCGGCGCCCTCAATAATGCCGGGGATATCAGCCATGACAAAGGACACGCCCTCTTCTACATAGATGACCCCCAGATTGGGATACAAGGTAGTAAAATGATAATTTGCAATCTTGGGTCTGGCATTGGAGGTGACGGAAAGAAGGGTCGATTTTCCAACATTGGGGAAGCCCACCAGACCGACATCCGCCAGCAGCTTCAGTTCCAGAATTACATCTCTCACTTCGCCGGGAAGACCGGCCTTGGCAAATCGGGGAAGCTGACGGGTAGGTGTTGCAAAATGCTTGTTGCCCCAGCCACCGCGGCCGCCTTTGGCCAAAACAAAATCTTCGTCACCGGACATATCCACAATGATCTGGTTGCTCTCAGCATCCCGGACCACCGTACCACGGGGAACCTGAATGACCAGAGATTCGCCCCTTTTGCCGGACCGATGTCCGCCTTCTCCATTTTCGCCGGAGCGTGCAGCATACTTCCGCTTATAGCGGAAATCCAGCAAAGTGGTGAGATTGTCATTCACCCGCAGGATAACGCTGCCGCCGTGACCGCCATCGCCGCCATCGGGGCCGCCGGCTGCCACATATTTCTCCCGGTGGAAGGCCACAGCACCGTCGCCGCCCTTGCCGGCAGAAACCATAATTCTAACTTTGTCAATAAACATAGAACATTCCTCCCATAGGGGTTTAAATCCAGTGTCGGCTTTCCACAGCCCACGCCGGCGGCATGGACTCTGCAAAGGCGGCAATAGGAAAAAAGGGCCGTTGCAGGTAGTATGCAACGGCCCCTTGCCACTTATTACTGCTCTGCGTATACGCAGCACTGCTTACGATCCTTGCCCAGTCGCTCGAAACGGACAGTGCCGTCGATCAGAGCGAACAGCGTGTCATCGCTGCCGATGCCCACGTTGGTGCCGGGATGGATGTGCGTGCCTCTCTGGCGAACCAGAATGTTGCCAGCCAGAACGAACTGACCGTCGGCCCGCTTCACGCCCAGGCGCTTAGACTCAGAGTCACGGCCGTTCTTGGTGGAACCGCCGCCTTTCTTATGGGCGAAGAACTGAAGACCAATTTTCAGCATAATTACACCTCCAAAACGTCGAGAAAATCAGGATATTCTTCCCGCAGTTCGACAAGATATGTCATAAGGCCGCTCAATGTAGCCTGTACAATCTCTTCATCGTCACAGGTTGCAGGAAGGGTCAGGGTAATGGTGGCAGTTGCCTCATTGACCCGAACCTTAGCCCGAGTGCCACACACCTCATTGATGGTACACTCGGTCAAACGCACGGCGGAAGTAATGGCGGCGCACAAGATGTCCGCGCCCTCTTCACCGTAACCGCTATGCCCGGAGCAGCTAAACCCTGTGATTCGCTCCCCCTGGGTAAAAAATTCAACCTTTGTCATAGCTTACAGAGCGATCTTGGTGATCTCGACCTTGGTGTAAGGCTGACGGTGGCCACGCAGGGACTTGGAGTCCTTCTTGGGGCGGTACTTGAAGACAACAACCTTCTTGCCCTTGCCGTTCTTGATGACCTTGCCCTCAACAGCGGCACCAGCCACCACGGGAGCGCCGAACTTGGAGTTCTCGCCATCCACAACAGCCAGGACCTGGTCGAAGGTCACAGTCTCCTCGGCCTCAACACCCAGCTTCTCGACGTAGATCACGTCGCCCTCAGCCACGGTGTACTGCTTGCCGCCGGTAACAATAACTGCTTTCACGATTTGTTGCACCTACTTTCTTTGTAGTCTCGCTCTTGGGGCGCGGGCATGCCGACTTAAGCCCCTTCGATGCGGCTACACCATTTTATCATTGATGACACAGCTTGTCAAGGCAAAACGCAACTTTTTCTCTTTCTTTTGCAAATTTCTATTGAGGGATTTCCGTTTCTTTCAGAATAAATTTTGATACAAAACTTTTCTTTTGGGTAATTCTTTTTTTCTGCGGAAGGATGCAATTTCCGTAAAAGTGTGATACAATAAACCGAGATTAGTATAGGAGGGCCACGGCACTATGAAAAAGCCGGATCTGAACCGGATTATTTTAGACAATACCATCAGTCGCGCCCTGGCCGACATGGAAAATGATTCCCACCGCACCGCCAGAAAGCTGGCAGATATGGGTCTGTTTTTTTCGAGAGGTCCGTTTGAGCGGTACTTTTTTACTTTGTGCACTGAACTTTTGCAGGAAGATGACAGTCTGTATTATGATGCCATTAACCGGGCTTTGCGGGATTTTGACCGCAGAAGTCTGATTACCTTCGGCATCAATGTGGGGTTAGAGGGCTGCAGCCGCGGAGCACGGCTCATTCGCCAGACCGAGGAAGCCGAAGGCTTTCAGGTTCCCTGGGCGCTGGAGCTCTATGTTGGAGAAAAAGCCCTGCGCTTTTCCACCACCCAAAAAGCCATCAAAGAAGCGGTGGGCTTCGGGATCCATGTGTTTTATCTCCACGATCATGCCATAAGACAGGAGGACCTGGAACTTCTCTTGCAGGAATATCCCACCTGCGCCTTTGCCGTCTTTACCCATCCGGACCGTGTGCCATCCTGGAACCTGGATTCTCTCAGCAATTACGAGAACCTTTTGCTCTGTATCCGCGGTGAAGAACCCCAGTCCCAGTCCCTGTGCAGTGCTCTCAAAGACCGCAAAATGCTTTTTGGCGTCTATCTTCCCTACCGTGACGCCCAGAATCTTTCTCAGAGAATCGAGCAGGCCGGAGACCTCGGCGGTCTCATGGTTTTGCTCTGCGCCCAGCACGACGGCGCAGAAGCTCGCGAGGCAGTCCACCGTCTTGTGCTTGACGCCAGAAGAGGACATCAATACCCCTTTATCGTCATGGATCTGCCGGAAGATCTTCTGTCCATCGATCATATTATTTCCCACAATCACTGCTCCGTGTGTCTGCTGCCGGATGGACGGGCCGTGACCCCAAAAGGAACCTCTGCCTCCAACATCAACACCTCCTCTCTTGCAGAAATTTTAAGGAAGGAACTTCCCAGATAAGAATTGGATACCGGTATAAAACCACCTCTTTTCGGTACAATATCCGAAAGAGGTGGTTTTTGTGAAATTTCGGGTCATTTTGGCATTTATTCTGATTTTTTTGCTTTTGCCCACTGTGTCAGGGGCAGATTATATTAAATGGGTGGATTTTAATGTCTCCTACGAGGCCCTGGACAAAGCACTCGCCCTGGATATCCGGTCTCAGGACCTGGATCGTCCTGTCAACTGGATCACGCTCTTATCCATGGCCGCCTGCCGCACAGGCGGAAAGGTTACCGCCTCTTCCGTGGAGCAGGCCTGGAACCAGCTGCAAAGCGGCAAAAGCCCCCAGGAACTGCTGGGAGACCTTTCCAAGTATTATGACTATTACTTTGAAAGCTACAGCGCTGCTTTAGGCGGCCTTGTGGGGAACTTCTCCATTGAGACCCCGCAGGGATGGCAGCCGTCTTATGGGCTCAAAGCCTTTTCGCCCATTGCCGCAGGATATGGCTACAGCCATTATGACGACTTCGGTGCCGGCCGTTCCTATGGCTTTGCCAGAAAGCATCTGGGAAACGATCTTCTGGGTTCTCTCGGCACTCCCATCGTGGCTGTTGAAGCCGGAACTGTAGAGGCAATCGGCTGGAACCAATACGGAGGCTGGCGGGTTGGCATCCGTTCATTCGACCGCCACCGCTACTATTACTATGCCCATCTGCAAAAGGACACTCCCTTCGCTCCCGGACTTAAGGAAGGAGATCAGGTAGAGGCCGGACAGCTTTTGGGCTTCATGGGAAGGACCGGCTACTCCACTGTAGAAAATACCAATCATATCGAAATCGTCCATCTGCACTTCGGCCTTCAGCTTATTTTTGATGAAAGCCAGAAGGATTGCAACAGTGAAATCTGGATCGATGTCTATCCCCTGGTCCGTCTTCTCAACCGCCATAGGGCCAGCTACCAAAGGTCTCCCGACGGTACCTTTGAGCGAATATATCCCTATAAAGATCTGGACCGTGCTCCTTTTTAATGTGTAATCTGCCTTAATTTCGGCAAATGGCAGTATGCCAGTTGATTTTTGGAAGATTTTCCTTTATAATGACCTTCAGATTTGAGAATCATCTGCTCATTACAGGAGGTAACTAGCATGCTCAAAAATGAAGAGAAAACCATGGAAAAAATTGTTGCCCTGTGCAAAAACCGGGGCTTTGTATTTGCCGGTTCCGAGATTTACGGTGGCCTGGCCAACACCTGGGACTATGGTCCTCTGGGTGTGGAGCTGAAGAACAATGTCAAGAAAGCCTGGTGGAAGAAGTTCATCCAGGAAAACCCCTACAATGTGGGTCAGGACTCTGCAATTTTGATGAACCCCCAGGTATGGGTGGCCTCCGGTCATCTGGGCGGCTTCTCCGACCCCCTCATGGACTGCCGGGAATGTCACGAGCGGTTCCGTGCGGATAAGGTCATTGAGGACTGGGCCAATGACAATGCCTTCTCCCTGGAAAAGCCCCTGGATGCCATGACCCATCAGGAGATGAAGGACTTTGTGGAGGAACACAACATCCCCTGCCCCACCTGCGGCAAACATAACTTCACTGATATCCGTCAGTTCAACCTGATGTTCAAAACCTTCCAGGGCGTCACCGAAGATGCAAAGAACACGGTGTATCTCCGTCCTGAGACTGCACAGGGCATCTTCACCAACTTTGTGAATGTCCAGCGGACCACCCGCCGCAAGCTGCCTTTCGGCATTGGCCAGATCGGCAAGTCCTTCCGAAATGAAATCACACCCGGCAACTTCATTTTCCGTGTCCGTGAATTTGAACAGATGGAGCTGGAATTCTTCTGCCAGCCCGGTACCGATCTGGAGTGGTTCCAGTACTGGCGCAACTTCTGCCATCAGTGGCTGCTGAACCTGGGCCTGCGGGAAGAGAATCTGCGCCTGCGTGACCACGATCCCGAGGAGCTGTGCTTCTACTCCAAGGCCACCACGGACTTTGAATTCCTGTTCCCCTTCGGCTGGGGCGAGCTGTGGGGCGTTGCCGACCGGACGGACTATGATCTGAATCAGCACCAGACCACCTCCGGCAAGGATCTGACCTACTTCGACCAGGAGAAGAACGAGCGCTATATTCCCTATGTCATTGAGCCTTCTCTGGGCGTGGAGCGTTCCGTTCTGGCCTTCCTGTGCGATGCATATGATGAAGAAGTGGTGGGACAGGACAAGAAGGGCAACGACGACGTGCGTACTGTCCTGCGTCTGCATCCCGCTCTGGCTCCCTTCAAAGCCGCCGTTCTGCCTCTATCCAAGAAGCTCTCCGGAAAGGCCGAGGAAATCTACCATGAACTGCAAAAGGACTTCATGGTGGACTTTGATGATGCCGGCTCCATTGGCAAGCGTTATCGCCGGGCTGATGAAATCGGCACCCCTCTGTGTATCACCGTGGACTTCCAGACCGTGGGCGACGAGAATACCCCTGCCGATCACTGTGTTACCGTTCGTGACCGCGATACCATGGAGCAGGTTCGTCTGCCTATCGCAGAGCTGAAGGACTATATCTCCAAGAAGATTCAGTTCTGATTCACACATCTAAATGATTGGCGGCCGGGCAACCCGCCGCCAATCTTTTTTCACCAAAGCGCAACCAGACTTCCCTTCTTTCCGTCACAACTTGTACGGACCGTTTTTTGAAAGTCCGAAATACCGGAAACCTATCCCCAGTATAGGAGCATGGGAACGCGCACCGGATGGAGGCATATTATGTCAAATAAAGAAATCAATCCTGAACTCCAAACGCCATTGGAACCACCTGCGGACACTTCCCAGTCCCAAGCCCAGCCCGGGAATCATGAGGCCGCATCACAAGCCCAGCCTATGGAGGGAGCTGAGCTCCCAACCCAATCACCGGAGCAGCCGACGCAAAGAGTGTGGCACCGTGTGCTTCTCATAGGACTGTCCTACTTTCTGGTAGAGGTCTTTGCGTCCCTGATCCTGCACCCCGGCAGTGTCATCAATCTGGGCTTTGGCTTTCTGTGGGCCTGTGTCCTCACAGGAATCACCATCGCCCTTCCCACCCTTGCCGGTCGGATCTTTTATGGCGTCACCTACTATTTTATCGCCCTATGGACCATCGGACAGACCGGATATTATCAGTTCTTCCGAAAACTCATGTGGCTTTCCGACATCTTCTACGCCGGTGAAGGTGCCGACTATCTGGATTCCATCCTCATTGGCTTCACCCCCATGTGGTGGATCGGTACTGTGGTCCTGATCGCCATGGGTGTGCTGTGCATCTGGAAGATGCCAAAATGGAACAAAGATTGGCAGTCCTATCTGGCCTGCGGCATTACGCTTGCCCTGTCTGTCACAGGTCTCGTATTCCTGCCCGAACTGGTGTTTATCCGGGACCTTGCCGTGTGGGGGACCCAGTCGGATTATATGCAGTCCACCTCTTACCGGGCTACCTACAACACCATGTATGACGCAAATCGGGTCTATGATATCTGCGGCATTTATCAGCTGACCATGCGAGATATCTGGAAGCATGAACTTTACCCCCTGACCCCTGCCTATCGTGCCAATCAGCGAAACGAGGCACAGGAGATACGGGAGTATTTCAGCAAGCAAAGTGCCCATGAGCCCAACGACATGACCGGTATTTTTGAAGGAAAAAATGTAGTCATGGTTCTGATGGAGTCCATGGATGACTGGCTCATCACCCCGGAGGATACCCCCACGCTCCACAGGCTCATGCAGGATGGGATCAACTTCACCAACTTCTACACCCCCGGCTATGGCACCGTCCGGACCTTTAATACGGAATTTTGCGTGAACACCGGTATCTATCTGCCCACCATGGGCAATTATGCCTTTGATTATGTCACCAACCATTATAACGAGTCCATGGCCAATCTCCTTACAAAGGCGGGATATCATGCCCTGGCCTTCCACTATAACAGCCCGGATTTCTACAGCCGCGGCATCTTCGAGCCTTCCATGGGCTATGAAAAGTATATCAGTTTTGAAGACTACACCGACAAAGACGACGATCTGTTCAACGACTCCTACTTCCTTGAAAACGATGAACTGCGGCAGCAGTTTTTCCGAGATGGCAAAACCTTTAACTTCTATATCACCCGCTCTGCCCATCTGAGCTATGTCTACAATGAGGTCCTGAGTCACTATGCGCTCAAGCGATATCCGGAGTATCAGGGCCGTTTTGGTCATGAAGAAATCGATTGCAGCCGCGTCAAGGCAAAGCTGGTAGACGACATGTTTGCCGACCTGATTCAGGAACTGAAAGACCGAGGACAGCTGGAAAACACCGTGATTATCGCCTTCACAGACCACTATGCCTACGGATTCAATGATGTAGACACCATGATGTCACTGTCTCAGGTAGATGATCCCCTGCTGCTGGAAAAAACGCCCTGCTTTATCTGGTCGGCCAGCGGGCCCAAGATGCAGGTAGACAAAACCCTGAACACCTCTGACCTTCTGCCTACCGTTTTGAACCTGTTGGGCATCGAAAGCCCCTATCATTATCTGGGCAAGGACGCCTTCGATCCCGGCTATGAAGGCTATGCCCTGTTCCCCGACGGCAGCTGGATCAGCGACGGCGTAGCCTGCCGCTCCGATGCTTCCGGAGATCCTGATGTTTTCATGAATGTAAAAAACAAGAAGCTGACTGAGGAATATCTCCAAAAAATGGAGTCCATGACCATGGAATATATTCGGATCAGCAATTTGCTTCTTACCACGGACTACTATAAGACGGTAGAATAACCAAACGCAGCCTGTTGCAGCCCCTTGTGTGGTTGCAGCAGGCTGTTTTCTCTGCACTTTTCCACACCCTCTGTGGAGGAACCCCGGTTGCAGTTTCTATTGATGTATGGTAATATAACAAAAATATAAAAGGGAGGTCGTTTCATGGACTTTGCTATTCCTACCCACATTCTCGCTATTATGGATCGTCTGGAAAATCATGGCCATGAGGCCTGGGCGGTAGGCGGCTGCATCCGGGACAGTATTCTTGGCGTTCCTGTCCACGACTGGGATCTGTGCACCAATGCACTGCCGCAGGAAACGGCCCAGGTATTCTGTGACCACCGTCTGGTTCTGGCCGGTCAGAAACACGGCACCACCGGTGTTGTTACGGAGCACGGGGTGGTTGAAATCACCACCTTCCGCTCCGAGGGAGATTACACCGACAACCGTCACCCGGGTTGGGTGCATTTCGAGTCCCATATCGAGGCAGATCTGGCACGCCGGGATTTCACCGTCAATGCCATGGCCTATCGTCCCCGGTACGGTCTTGCCGACCCATTTGGAGGACAAGCCGATTTAAAAAATCAGATTCTGCGCACCGTGGGCCAGCCGGAAGCGCGGTTTCGGGAGGACGGCCTGCGCATTTTGCGAGGTGTTCGCTTTGCCGCCCGGTTTGGCCTCACCCCGGAGCCAAAAACTTTGCAGGCCATGTGTAAGCTTGCTCCCGTTTTGAAGCTTCAGGCAAGGGAACGGGTATTTTCAGAGCTATGCGGCTACCTTCCCCATGCCAAAGTGCAAGACCTCATGCTGTTTGCCCCAGTGCTAGGGGAGGCAGTCCCGGCGCTGAGGCCCCTGCGTGGGTTTTTGCAGCACAATCCTCACCACATTTATGATGTCTATACCCATACTGCCCATGTGGTGGAGGGCGTCCCTCCCACCCTGCCTCTGCGCTGGGCCGCACTTCTGCACGATATCGGAAAGCCTCAGACCTTTACGCTGGATCAGGAGGGTGTCGGCCATTTCAAAAATCACGCCTATGTGGGTTCCAAAATGGCTCGTGATATTCTCACCCAGCTCCACGCCCCCACCGCTTTGCGGGAGGAGGTATGCAATCTGGTGGCCTTCCACAGTCTGACCCGGGATATGGCCCGGTACCCCCAGGACAAACCCATCCGCCGGGTGCTTCGTCGTCTGGGGGAAACAACCCTTCGCAATCTCATCGCTCTGGACCGGGCCGACGACGGAGGCAAAGGCACTTGTTCGGATCCCGCCCCCTTCGACCGTTTTGAAGCACATCTGAATCAAATTCTGGCACAGCATCCCTGCCTCTCCATTTCCGACCTGGCTTTAGGAGGAAAAGAACTGATGGCCGCAGGAATTCCACAGGGTCCGGTATTAGGAAAACTCCTGAGTCGTCTATTGACCGAGGTCGGAGACGGGATTCTGGAAAATGACCCGCAAGTTTTATGTTCCAGGGCTTTGACCCTTTGGAAGGAGATTGAACCATGTACAAAGCAAAACAAATAATTGTTGTCCGCCGGGACCTCAAAATGCGAAAAGGAAAAATTGCAGCCCAATCCGGTCACGCCTGTGTGACTGCGGTTTTAATGGCACTGGAACGGGAAGGCCGCCTGGAGCAGGTGGAAACCCAGGCAGATCATGTAGGGCTAAAGCCCTCTGCGCAGCCTGCCACCCCGCTGAGCGAGTGGTTTGCCCACGGCGTTGCCAAGATCTGTGTCTATGTGGATTCCGAAGAGGCTCTGCTGGATCTGGACAGACGGGCCAAAGAAGCCGGTATCATCAGCGCTCTGATCTGTGACGCAGGTATGACCGAGTTTCACGGCCAGCCCACCTATACCTGCCTGGCGTTGGAACCCCTGCCTGCGGAAGTGGTAGACCCTCTCACCGGATCCCTTCCCCTTTATTGATTTTTTCCACAGCCCCTGTGGAACCATTGCCGCATTTCCACACAGCCCTGCTTAAACCACCGGGCCAAAAGCTTTCCCAAAGGAAGCTTTTGGCCCGGTATAACCGACAGATTTCCATTTGATCTTGTCCTTGACATTTTCTCCGGATAAGGATATGATATAGCATATATGAAACCGTGGATGGAGAAGTAGTACGATAGGATCCGGCTTTTCAGAGAGCGCCCTGCTGCTGAAAGGGGCGTAAGGCGGACTGTCGGAATGGGCTCCGGAGGGCGGCCCGAAGTCAGTAGGCGCCGACGGCATCCGGCCGTTATTCGGAGTGTCCATGTTGGTGGGCATCTGCACAGGTGGCATATGACTGTTTGGTCTTATCCTTTGTAGGATAGGGCCTTTATTTTTTAGGAGGTATTGACTATGGCAAAAATTATTCTGACCGGTGACCGTCCCACAGGGCGGCTTCATTTGGGTCATTATGTAGGCTCTCTGAAGCGGCGTGTCGAACTTCAGAATTCCGGCGAGTTTGATAAGATTTTCATTATGATCGCCGATGCCCAGGCCCTCACGGACAATGCAGACAACCCCGAAAAGATTCGGGAAAATATTATTGAGGTGGCTCTGGATTATCTGTCCTGCGGTCTGGACCCCAGCAAATCCACCCTGTTCATTCAGTCTCAGATTCAGGAGCTTACAGAACTGTGCTTCTATTATATGAATCTGGTCACCGTATCTCGTCTGCAGCGCAATCCCACCGTAAAGGCTGAAATCCAGCTGCGGAACTTTGAGACCAGCATCCCCGTGGGCTTCTTTACCTATCCCATCAGCCAGGCAGCCGACATCACTGCGTTTAAAGCTACCACCGTTCCCGTAGGCGAAGATCAGCTTCCCATGCTGGAGCAGGCCAGAGAGATTGTCCGCCGGTTCAACATGACCTATGGCGAAACACTGGTGGAGGCTGAAGCCCTACTGCCCAAGACGGAGGCCTGCTGCCGCCTGCCCGGCACCGACGGCAAGGCCAAGATGAGTAAATCGCTGGGCAACTGCATCTATCTGTCCGACACGGAAGCTGAAGTCAAAACTAAGGTGATGAGTATGTTCACCGATCCCAACCATTTAAAGGTCTCCGACCCCGGTTCTCTGGAGGGAAATGCGGTATTCACCTATCTGGATGCCTTCGCCAGAGATGAGCATTTCGCTGAATTTCTGCCGGACTATGCCAACCTGACCGAGCTGAAGGAACACTACCAGCGCGGCGGTCTGGGCGATGTAAAGGTCAAAAAGCTGCTGAATCACATTTTGCAGGCCGAGCTTTCCCCCATCCGTCAGCGGCGTGCCCAGTGGCAAAAGGACATTCCCGGCGTCTATGAAATCCTCCGTAAGGGCAGCGAAGTGGCCCGCGCAGAGGCTGCCGAAACACTGTCTCAGGTAAAGCGTGCCATGAGAATCAACTATTTTGAAGACGGGGCCCTCATTCAATCCCATGTAGAAAAATACAGCAAGTAATCCGGCTGTCCGACCCCTGTCCGTTCATCGAAAATGATAAAAAGCGAGTGGTCCCAAGTCTGCACAGATGGGACCACTCGTTTTTTATGATATCTTGCTGACGCCTTTCAGTCGCATCAGCCGTAGCTTTTTATTTCTCTTCCAGAAGCTTTGTGATTTCTTTTCCAATGGGGCATTGACTCTGATATACGCACTTGCCATAGGTACAGTCCACACTGAGAAGCGTCTGATCCTCCAGTTCCACCTGCACCATCCGACTCTGATCCTGCACGCGGCAATAGCCGCTAATGAACTTTTCCAGCAGCATGTTCTACACCTCCAATGCCACAAAACCATCAGAAAGGAGTACCAATGTATCGGGGGTCATGGTATCAATCCGATGCCCAAAAAGAACCCTTCCCAATGGGATCTCCCAGGCAGCCCCACTTCGGTTCACATACACCTTCACCTGCTGCGACGGTTTTTCCTCTGAGCCCCGCAAAAATCCAAGGCGTCCGTCTGCCGCCGCAAAAAAACGGATATTGCCGCTGCGCAGTGCAGGACTGCTGCGGCGCATCCGTCCAAGGTGTCGGTAATGCGTCAGAAGCTCCTTATCCTCTCTGCCCCAGGGGTAGGTCCGACGGTTAAAGGGGTCTGCACAGCCTTCCATCCCCGCCTCGTCGCCGTAATATACAGAGGGCGCACCGGGCAGAACATATTGCAAAAAGGATGCCATTTTCAGCCTCTGCTTTGCTTCCGTCCGCTGATCGTCGCTCAGATGATAGGCCGCCTGCTCTTCTCTGGTTCCTGCAAAATCTCCCATAAGCGCAGTGAGGATTCGGGGCGTATCATGAGAACCAAGCAGGTTCATGCAGCAGGCCATGACATCAGAGGGATAGTTTTCCACAATGGACATCACCGTTTCCTGAAAGCCCTGCCCCTGGTCTTGTCTGCGCAGGAAGTTCAAAATGGCATTCCGGAAGGGATAATTCATGGTGCTGTCCAGTTCTCCGTCTACAAAGTAGCGGCGGCGGCGATTGTATGCCACCTTATTGGAAGCATCCTCCCATACCTCTCCCATCAGAAGGGCATCCGGTTTGATCTCACGGATCCGTTTTTTCAGCCGGAGAATAAATTCGTCCGGCAGCTCATCTGCCACATCCAGCCGGAACCCGTCGGCACCCAGACGGAGCCAATGGGCCACCACACTGTCCTGGTCATCAATGATGTAGTTCAGAAAATCGGGCTCCATTTTGTTCACCGTGGGAAGGGTGTCAAATCCCCACCAGCTATGATATTGATTGGGATATTCATAAAATTGATACCAGTTACGGAAGGGGGAATTGGAATCTGCATAGGCCCCCTTGCCTCCAAAGGTCCCTTCTCTGTCAAAATACAGACTGTTAGACCCCGTATGGGAAAATACTCCGTCCAAAACCACATGGATGCCCAGCTTTCGGGCTTCCCGGCACAGCATTGCAAAGTCAGCCTCCGTGCCCAGCATCGGGTCCGGAGTCTTGTAGTCGCCCGTATCATACCGATGACTGGAAAAGGACTTGGAAATGGGATTCAGATACAAAATTGTAGTGCCCAGAGAGGCAATATAGGGAAGTTTCTCTGTGATCCCCGGAAAATTCCCCCCGTAAAAGTCATTGTTCAGTACAAGCCCTTCTTTTGTGGGCTGCCACTGCACTTCTTCCTCCCAGGTTTCATGGATCGTATAGGGTTCCAGCTTCCCGGTGAGGTCGCAGCTGCCGGATTTAGCAAATCGGTCCGGAAAAACCTGATAGATAATGGCTCCCTTGGCCCAGTCCGGCGTTCCAGCATCGGAAACAATGCAGCTGAGCTGCCACCAGTCGCCAGCCTCCATATTGGTCTGGTCCCCCTGCCGCAGAAGGGAAAAGCTTTCATTGGGAGTGGAAATGCGGAAATAATAGAAGTAAAGTCCAGGTTCCTCCACCGTAAATCGGCAAGTCCAGGTCTCATAAGGAAGCAGCGTCTGCTCCAGACGAAGAGGAACCTGCATAAATTCCCGTCCGTCTTCCCGGCGCAAGATACACGCTGCCTGCCCGGTATGGCAATAGCAGGGGATTTTGATTCGCAGTGTGCAGGGTTCCCCCACCCGAATGGTGCCAAACGGCTCCTTATACTCCAAATCCCGGCTGTTATATAAAATGCGAAGCATAGAGTGGAACTCCTTTTGTGTAAAAGTAGGCGTAAAACACAAGGCAGACACTCCCCATCGTGGGTATTTCCCTTCTGTTTTTCCCAGGCAAACAGGGGGCCGCCGTTTGGCGGCCCCGCAAGTGTCTTTTCTTATTGTTCCTGAAGATGGCGGAACAGCTCCATGTACTTTTCAGCAGGTTTTTTCCAGCTGAAGTCCGTGCCCATTCCTCTGAGAATCAGCTTATTCCAGGCTTCCTTGTCCTGGAATGTCTCCAGGCAGCGCTCAATGGCATCCCAGAAGTCATCCCCGTTGTAACTTTGGAAGGTAAAGCCCAGGCCGGTGTCCGTGGTGGGATCCACAGGGGGAACCGTGTCCTTGAGGCCGCCGGTGGCATTGACAATGGGAACCGTACCATAGCGCATGGCATTCATCTGGCTGAGACCACAGGGTTCAGACTTGGAGGGCATGAGGTAAATGTCAGAGGCGGCATAGATCCGATTGGCAAGGCCAAGATCAAACTTCAGCTGCGCAGAGACTTTTTCAGGATACTCGGCGGCCAGGCCACGGAAGAAATTCTCGAAGCGCTGCTCACCGGTGCCCAAAATCACCAGCTGTACATCCTGTTCCATGAGCCGTCTTGCCACATAGCACAGCAGGTCGATTCCCTTATGTCCTGCCAGCCGGGTAATCATGGCCATCATGGGAACATCAGGGTCCTGGGGCAGGCCCAGTTCCTTCTGCAAAGCAGCCTTGTTTGCAGCCTTTCCTGCGGCATAGGTATGTGCACAGTAGTTTTTCACAAGGGCTTTATCCGTGGATGGATCAAAGACAGACACATCTACACCGTTGGTGATTCCACGGAGCTTAAACCAGTTGGCAGAGAGGATGCCATCCAATCCATGAGCATAGTAAGGATAGCGGATCTCCTGGGCATAGGTTTCGGAAACCGTAGACACTGCATCGGCGCATTCAATGGCACCTTTCATCATGTTCACGCCGCCGGACATATCCATAATGCCGCGGAAAGAATCAGGAAGGCCCAATACATTGTCAAAGAAGTCGGGATTTGCCCAGCCCTGATATTCAATGTTGTGGATGGTAAACAGGGTCTTGGTATAGGGGAAGGTCCCCCGGTACTCTGCATTGATATACACAGGGAGCATGGCGGTCTGCCAGTCGTTGGACTGAATGACATCGGGATAGTACTGCATGCTTGCCATTGCCTCCAAAACCGCTTTGGAGAAGAATGCATAGCGCTCCCCGTCGTCCAGATATCCATAGAGGCCGTCTCTTCCAAAATAGTACTCATTATCCACAAAGTACACCGTGGGCTGCTGTGCTGCGGTACCTCTCAGCCGATACAGGCCGCCGTACTGCTGCCGCCAGGACAGCTGCACATGGAACTCTGTGCAAAACTCTACAGAATAGTTGGGGTTGTCCTTGATTTTCTTGTAATAGGGCAGAAACAGACAGACATCATTGCCGGGAATTCTTGCCAGTTCACTGGGCAGGCCCAGCATCACATCTCCCAAACCGCCTGATTTGACATAAGGAGCAGCTTCGGAGGCTACCATTGCGATTTTCATACAACTTCTCCCCTCTTAATGATGATCGGATTTTCAGGGGTGCCCACAAGGCGTGCCCCCGGATGAACCACTACATCCTTATCCAGAATGACACAGTCCAGCTCGGCATTCTCGCCAACCACGCAGTCATTCATAATAAGGGAATTGGAAACCTTTGCGCCGGCCTTCAGCTTTACCTGACGGAAGAACAAAGAGTGCTCTGCACTTCCCTCCAGCTCACAGCCATCTGCCACAATGCAGTCATCGATCTCGGAATTCTCTCCATAGACAGTGGGAACACGGTCCCGCACCTTGGTATAGATGGTGCCGCCGCCATTAAACAGGCCGTGCCGAATCTCGGGGTTCAGCAGCGCCAGGTTGTTCTTGTAATACTCCAAAGTACTTTCGTTAAACAGCGCAACGCCCTCAAACAGGTATACGCCCACTGTGAGTTTTTTTGCTGCGAACTGACGAAGCATGAAGTCCCGCTCCAGACGATACAGGCTCCGGGCTACCGATTCCTTGACCACCTTGATGAGCAGCTCCCGCTTCATAACAAAGATGCCCATGCTCGCCAGATACTCAGGACCTGCACAGTAGTCCACGGCCAGGTCTACCACTTCCCCGGATTCATCCAGGCGGATTGCCAGATCCAGCTGCTTTATGCTGTTGGCCACACCGTCCACCGCTACTACCGTGACCTCTTTGCCGGAGGCTACATGCTGCTCCAGAACCTTTTGCAGGTCAATGTTGCACACCACGCTGCTGTCAGACAGAATCACATATTCCTCGTTGGTATTCTCCAAAAATTCAATGGCACAGTTCAGTGCATCCAGCTTGCCCCGGTAGGTGCCGTCATGACTCATGGCAAAAGGCGTCAGATATTCCAGACTCCCCTCTTCCATCTCCAGGTTCCACTCCTGGCCGGAGCCAATGTGGTGCATGAGAGACTGATAATTATACTTGGTAATCACCGCAATATGACGAATCGCAGAGTTGGACATGCTGGACAGGATAAAGTCGATCTGACGATACCGTCCGCCATAGGGCAGTGACGCAATGGTCCGTTTATTGGTCAGCTCGCCCAGAGAGCTGTCGTAGATGTTGGCAAAAATAATACCCAGTGCTTTCATTGTGGTATTCCTCCTTTTTACAGCACTTCGCCGGGAGCTACCACGGCGTTTTCCGCAACCGTATGGCCCTTGCCCAGAACGCTGATCTTCCGCTGGGTACCGGCTACATGCACGCCGCCAACCACAGCCCCTGTGGAAATCACGCAGTTCTCGCCTACAATGGCATTGCGGACAATGGCACCGGGGGCAATGGTGACATTGGGCATGATTACGCTGTGTTCTACCAGTGCACCGACGCCAATGGAGCAGCCGGTGGAAATAATGGAGTGACGGACCGTACCGTAGATCTCGCCGCCTTCGGCAATAAAGCAGTTCACCGTCTTGGCCTCTTTGGCAATATAGCTGGAGGGCAGCGCATTGTTTCTGGCGCTGATTTTCTGGGTCTCATCTCCGCGGATGTCGAACTCGGGGTTCTTTCCCAGAAGGTCCATGTTGGCCTCCCACAGAGAGTCGATGGTGCCCACATCCTTCCAGTACCCGTCAAAGGCATAGGCCATGAGCTTATGTCCGGAGTTCAGCAGATTGGGGATGATATTCTTGCCGAAGTCATTGCTGGAGCCGGGGTCTTCCTCGTCTGCAATCAGGAACTCACGCAGGATGCTCCAGTTAAAAACATAGATACCCATGGAGGCATTGGTGGACTTGGGATGCTTGGGCTTCTCTTCAAACTCATAAATTGTGCCGTCGGGCTTTGTATTCATGATGCCGAACCGGCTGGCCTCGGCCAGAGGAACATTCCGCACGGCAATGGTGCAGTCGGCACCATTTTTTTCATGGTAATCGATCATGGCCGCATAGTCCATTTTGTAAATATGGTCGCCGGAGAGCACCAGTACATATTGGGGATCAAAGCGATCAATAAACTGGAGATTCTGGTAAATTGCGTTGGCAGTGCCCTTATACCAGCCGCTTTTCTTGTCGTGGCGTTCATAGGGGGGCAGGACTTGGGCACAGCAGTGGGACTTATTGAGGCCCCAGGGCTGACCGTTTCCGATGTACTCGTTCAGCTCCAGAGGCTGGTACTGGGTCAGAATACCAACGGTATCAATTCCGGAGTTTACACAGTTTGACAGGGGAAAGTCGATGATCCGATATTTACCGCCAAAGGGGACAGCGGGCTTTGCGGTGTTCTCCGTGAGGACCTTCAGCCGACTGCCCTGACCTCCGGCCAAAAGCATCGCAATGCAGCGTTTTTTCTGAAAATACATAGGGCGCCTCTCCTTACTATGATTGGATTCTTTACTTGATCGTTGATGGTCTTATTTATTGAATCCCAGCCTGGCACAGGCCAAGGGGAAACATTGCAGCTGTTAAATTCCCTTCTTGGGAGGATTTTCCCGGACATAATAGGTTACGGACATGGCCGGGATGCAGAACTGTGCCGATAATTTATATTCTCCGCAGGGGCTGCTCTGGCTGGCTGCGGTGGGAAGCTCCATTCCGCTGCCGCCAAATTGCAGTTCATCCGATGACAGGATCGGCTTGTAAATGCCACGGCGGGGCACGCCCAAGCGGCATTGTGGGTGGGTGTTCGTGCCAAAATTGCACACCACCAGAATTTCTCTGCTTCGTCCGTCAATGCGTCGGAATGCAAACAGTCCTTTTTCTGTTTTTTCACAGGTTACCCACTGAAAGCCATCCTGATCCAGTTCCTTCTGCCAAAACGGAGGACGATTCCGGTAAAAGTGGTTCACTGTGCGGACAAAATTCTGCATCTGGCGATGCCGCTCAAAGTCCAGCAGCACCCAGTCCAGGGGCTTTTGGGGGTTCCATGGGTCAAAATGTGCAAACTCATTTCCCATGAACAGGAGCTTCTTGCCGGGATGGGCCATTGTAAGCCCCAGAAGGGCACGAAGTCCCGAAAACCGCATATCATAATCGCCGGGCATTTTGTTGAGCAGAGAAGTATTTCCCAGCACCACCGGATGATGGGACAGAGGAAGCACAAAGTTCTCCGCATAAGCACTGTCCATTGCCTCTCTTTGCTTTTGGTGGTCCGCAGATTCTTCTGCGTTTGAGAAATAATCCAGGACCTCCTTGAGCCACCCGGTATTCCACTTGAACAGAAAGCCCAGGCCGCCGTCACGCTCCGGCTTTGTAATGGTGGGGAAGGTGTGTGCCACCTCTGCAACCATGATGGCGTTGGGTCTGACCTGCTGGGCCGCCCGGTTGACTCGCCGCAGCAGATCCATAGCATCCAGATTTTCCCGTCCGCCGAACCGGTTGGGCCGGTAATTGGGTCTGTGATAATCTAAGTACAGCATAGAAGCAACCGAATCCACCCGAAGTCCGTCTATGTGGAACTTCTCCAGCCAGTAGACCACATTGGATACCAGAAAGCTGCAAACCTCATTGCGTGAATAATCAAAGAATCTGGTGGGATATACAGGGTGTTCTCTGGCCTGTTCGTCGGACGACTCATAGCAGCAGGTACCGTCAAACTCCATAAGCCCCGCCGGTTCCTTTGGAAAATGACTGGGCACCCAATTCAGGATCACGCCGATTCCGGCTCTGTGCAGGGTATCTACCAGCCTTTTCAAATCCTGAGGCTTTCCGTATCTCGCCGTGGGAGCATAGAAGCTCATGGTCTCATAGCCCAGGCTTTCCTCCCGGAGATACTCGCCCAGAGGCATCAGCTCCACATGGGTATATCCCATATCCACCAAATACTCCACAAGGGGCTCTGCCAGCTCACTATAGGTATAGAAGGAACCGTCCTCTTTCCGTTTCCAGGATCCCATATGCAATTCGTAGATATTGACAGGTGCTGCCATGGGACTGCGCATCGGGAAATCCCGCATCCATTTTCCGTCTCCCCAGGGGAATTTCTCCGCCGTGCAGATACAGCTGGATGGCTCCGGGGGCACTGCACTTCTGGTGGCATAGGGGTCTGCCTTATAGACTCCGGAGCCATCTTGCTTTGTTATATAGAACTGATACCGATGGCCTTCCTCTCCCTGGTTTGTGAATGCCTCCCAGACGCCGCCGGAAAGCTGCTCCATGGGAAGGTCCCCGGTGTCCCAGTGGTTGAACTCCCCAACCACACTGACGGCTTGGGCATGGGGGGCCCAGACCCGGAACACATAACCTGCCGTTCCCTGCCGGGTGACTCGGTGACAGCCCATCAGCTCATGGGCCAGAAGACAGGTGCCGTTTTGGAATTCTTCCAAAAGTCCTTTGGTTTTCTTATCCATAAGATGTTCGTCCCCTCGGGCTGCAGGAAACCTTCCTAAGTTTGGATGGTCCTTCCAGCTTGGATATATTATAACCTGTTTACACAAGAACTTCAATCCTTTTTAGTCGAAAAACACAGATTTTTCAAAGACCTAACGCTTTTGTTTGTGAAACATGAAATAAAATCCTGTATATAATACAATACCATATTTCCTTTTATAGTGAAATAGTCAATGTATATAAATTATGTAGGCAATCTTCGTTTCATTGTGCTACATCGCACAAGACTTACAATCCGCCTTTTCTTGCCCGCCTTCTTTGGGTGGATTGGAATCTCATCTGTTCTTTTCCCGGATTTTACTCAGGCGTGCCTGCATCGTGATATAATCACAGAAAGAGGGAATTTCTCAACCTATAATGAAGCCATAATCATCATAAACTTATGGAGGTACTCGATATGAGACTGAAAGATAAAGTTGCAATCATCACAGGCGGAAGCCGTGGCATTGGCTTTGCTACCGCCCAGGCCTTTTTGCGTGAGGGTGCCACCGTCATTGTGACTGCAAGCACACAGGCCTCAGCAGAGAAAGCTGTTGCCAAATTAAAAGAAGAATTCCCCCACTCCACCGTAGCCGGCATCAGCCCCAATCTCGCAAGTCTGGAATCCGTAAAAGCTGCTTTCCGGGAAGCTGCTCAGCAGTATGGCTGCGTGGACATCCTTGTAAACAACGCCGGTGTTTCCGAAAGCACTCCTTTCACCGAATACACGGAGGAAGATTTCAACAGGGTCATGGATTTGAATGTGAAAGGTGTATTCAACGCCACCAGAGCAGCCTCCGAGTGCATGGTGGCCCGGGGCAGCGGTGTAATTCTCAGCACCTCTTCCATGGTCAGCATCTACGGCCAGCCCAGCGGCATTGCCTATCCTGCCTCCAAATTCGCCGTCAACGGTCTGACCATCTCTCTGGCCCGGGAGCTGGGCCCCAAGGGCATTCGGGTCAACGCTGTTGCCCCCGGAATTACCGAGACCGACATGATGAGAGCCGTCCCCAAGGAAGTGGTGGAGCCTCTGATTCAGCAAATTCCCCTGCGTCGTCTGGGTCAGCCCGAAGATATTGCCAATGCCTTTGTATTTTTGGCCTCTGACGAAGCCTCCTATATTACCGGTGTGGTCCTCAGTGTAGATGGCATGGCCAGAACCTGAGCTGTTTTCATAAAAAAAGCTGCTGCAAATGTGGATTTGCAGCAGTCTTTTTTATGATTGCCTTGTGAGCAGTCGTCCGTTTTCAAATATCAATACGCCCAGTCCTGTGCCGGGAGTTCCGCCTGAGCAAAAATACTCCTTGAGCTTTCGCTGTAAGGTGGTTTGCTCCGGAAGATCTTTTATATTCTTCTGCCAATCGTTTCCATAGACGCGCCATCCATCGTGGAACGTCTCACAAGGTTTTGCCTCCAGTAGCCGGAAGTCTCGTTGAAAGTCCCAAATATTGGACCTCTCCCCCAGGATTTCTCCATAGGGCGGGTACAGAAGCCAGGAGTCACAGAAACAAACCAGAGGGGACCCGAACCGCTGTTCTGCCCGGGCATAGGACGCCAGACGCTCCTGCCGGCCAAACCCTTCCCCGGAAGAAGGGATGTGTAGCATTTTTACCGGATCCCCCGGATAAATGGTATGGTCTCCCACATGCACCGGAGTTTGTCCCGGATAGACTCCGTCCTCATATTCCAGCCGTCCCAGCTTTCGCAGCTTGCCCTGGAAGAAAATGGGATACCAAAATCCCACAAAGGTTCCCCAGACCCCATACATGCGGTAACACTCCAGCGCCTTGTAGCGCAGATCTGCAAAGGTCTGCCAAAATATGTCCCGCTCCAGGATCTCCTTGTCCCAGGTATGTTCCGCCGCAGATATGAGGAGCAGCATCCACAGCGTGTACCGGGAAATCCCGGTTTCTGCCGCCAGAAGCGTCAGTCCATCCTCCGTCTGCCCGTAAGAAAATGTTTTCAGATAATGTTCTGTTATCCGGGTCAGGTCCACCTGGTTGTATGCTTCCGTCACGGCCTGTTTTGCCTCTGTGGGAAATCCTGTTTTTTCCAGAAATTCTTCCAAAAACGCCAGCCTCACAGCATCGTCCTCCTTGCAATGTTTTCTCCATTATAGCACAGTTTTTGCAAGTTTGTAGTTTTAAGTCCTTGGTTTTCGCAGGAAATTAGAATTCTCTATTGTACTGAGTACAAAGATTTGCTATAATGAGAGGAAATGAAAAAAATAATGGATGTGTATTGGGATGAAGTATGGAATCTGGAATGTAGCTCAGCCCGCTGCCGAAGCAGTCAACGGGCTGATGGCCGGGGGGTACGCCCCCCTTACTGCTCTTGTACTGGCCGCCCGGGGGTTCAACACGCCCCAAAAAGCCAATGCGTATTTATCCACAGAGGTTCCCCTGCCGGATCCGTTTCTGCTCAAGGATATGGATAAGGCCGTGGCCTGTGTCCGGCATTATCTGGAGGCTGGCCAACGGATTGCGGTCTTCGGAGACTATGATGTAGACGGCGTGACCTCCACCTGTCTTTTGACCGACTACCTGCGCAGTCTGGGTGCCGACTGTCTGTCCTACATCCCCGGCCGTCTGGAGGAGGGATATGGCCTCAATGCCATTGCCATCCGCCATCTGGCACAGCAGGGTGTGAAGCTCATTATTACGGTTGATTGCGGCATCACCGCCGTCAGTGAAGCCAGGCTATGCCGGGAACTGGGGATCGATCTGGTAATTACCGACCACCACGAGTGCAAAGACCAGCTGCCTGAGGTCACGGCCGTGGTCAATCCCCACCGAAAAGACGGAGGCTACCCCCATAAAAACTTATCCGGTGTAGGTGTGGCCTTTAAGCTGGCTTCCGCTCTGGAGGGCAATCAGGAAACGATTTTACAGCGCTACGCCGACATGGTCTGTCTGGGCACCGTGGCGGATGTCATGCCCTTGCAGGGCGAAAACCGGGTCTTTGTGTACAGAGGCCTGGAATCCCTTCGGCATACCCAACGGCCGGGGCTTCTCAGCCTGATGGAGGAAGCCGGCTGCGACCCTGCCACATTGAATGCAGGCTCCATCGGGTTTGTACTGGCTCCCAGAATCAATGCTGCCGGCCGGATGGGGTGTATCGATCTGGCTGTGGACCTGTTCCTCACTCGGGACCCCCAGTGCGGAGCGGAATCTGCCCAAAAGCTCTGCCAGCTGAATCGCCAGCGCCAGGCCGTTGAAACAGAAATTTATCAACAGGCCGTGTCCATGCTTCCCCAGGGAAAAACCCCGGAGGCCATTGTTCTGGCCAATGCCAGCTGGCACCAGGGCGTCGTGGGCATTGTAGCCTCCCGGATGGCCGAGGAATACTGCTGCCCCACCTTCCTCATCTGCCTGGACGGGGAAAAGGGCAAGGCCAGTTCCCGCTCCTACGGAGGATTCAATCTTTTTGCCTCCCTTACAACCTTGTCCCCTCTTCTGGAGAGCTACGGAGGACACGAGCTTGCCGCAGGATTTACCATTTCCAGAGATCAGATCGACACATTCCGTCAGGAAGTGTGCAAACTGGCAGAGCAGTTCTTCGGCGTTGTCGGCCCGAGAGCCGTCCTGGAAATCGACTGCGCCATCTCCCCGGAGCTTCTCACCATCAGCAATGTAGAATCTCTGGCCCGGCTGGAACCATGCGGAGCAGGATGCCCCAAGCCTGTATTTCTGCTGGAGCATCTGTTGATTGAGCGTCTGACCCCCGTGGGGAACGGGCGGCATCTGCGGCTGCGGCTGCGACAGGGCCACCATGTAATCAACGCTATTTGCTTCTCCGCTACTGCCCAGTCACTGGCAATCTGCGAAGGAGAAATTGTTGATCTGGCCTGTACTTTGCAGATCAACGAGTTCCGTGGCACCCGTTCGGTGCAGGTCAATCTGCTGGATGTGCGGCCCAGCTGCCCCTGTCCCTGCAGCGCAGATCCTACGGATTACACTTTGCTCAGGCAGGAGATCCTCTCCCCTGCCGCCGCCGCTGCCATGCAGCCCAGCAGGCAGACTTTGGCAGATGTTTGGCGATACTTGAGCCATATCGGGCCTACCTGCACAGGAGATCCTGTTTGTCTGTGCCGAAAAATTGTCCGGCATACAGGCAGACCCCTTCACTTATCACAACTTCTGACCTGTCTGGATATTTTCCAGGAGGCCGGTTTACTTCAAAAAGAACGACAGCACAAATTTCTGTCGATTACCCTAATCGCCACCCATGGCAAGGCCGACCTGACTCAGTGTCATACCATGCAGCTGTTGGAGCGATTAAAGGAAGGCTGATTCTATGGAAACTTTTGCGGATCATTATGAATCCATGCGCCGCGCCATTTTAAAATACATGCCGGGAGCGGATATGCCTCTCATTGACCGTGCCGTGCGCTATGCGCAGGCCCAGCATGAGGGACAGTTGCGCAAGGACGGCTCCCCCTATATTATTCATCCTTTGGCCGTGGCTGAAATCGTAGCCGAGATGGGTCTGGACACCGACGCCATTCTTGGCGCATTGCTTCACGACTGCATCGAGGACACCTCTTCTTCCCATGACGAAATTGCAAAGCTGTTCAGCCCCACGGTGGCCGAGCTGGTAGAAGGCGTCACAAAGCTGACTCGCGTGGAATACTCCACTCTGGAAGAGCAGCAGATGGAAAATCTGCGCAAGATGTTCATGGCCATGAGCAAGGACATCCGTGTGGTTCTGATTAAAATTGCCGACCGGCTCCACAACACCCGGACCATGCAGTTTCAGACCCCCAAAAAGCAAATTTCCAAGTCCATGGAAACCATGGACATCTATGCACCGCTGGCCCACCGTCTTGGCATCCAGAAGATCAAATGGGAACTGGAAGATACCAGCTTGCAGTATCTGGACCCCGACGGCTATGCCAAAATCATGGACTACCTCAAGGCACATGAGGAAGAATCCAATCACTTTATGAAATCCATTCAGACCCAGATCACCACCCGGCTCTCCTCTGTGGGCATTCATGGCACCATCTATGGACGGATCAAGCATGTCTACTCTATATACCGGAAAATGAATGACCAGCACAAGAGTATGGACGAGCTGTATGACCTGTACGCATTCCGGGTCATTGTGGATACCATTCCCGACTGCTACAATGTTCTGGGCCATGTCCACGACCTGTTTAATCTGGTCCCGGGCCGATTCAAAGACTATATTTCTACCCCCAAGCCCAATATGTACCAGAGCCTGCACACCACCGTCATCGGCACCCAGGGCATTCCCTTTGAAGTGCAGATCCGTACCTGGGACATGCACCACACCGCAGAATACGGCATTGCTGCCCACTGGAAATATAAGCAGCGGGGCGTTGGCAGCGGCGAGGAAAAGAGTTTCGAGTGGGTTCGCCGCCTGCTGGAAAGCCAGCAGGACACCGATGCAGAGGATTATGTCCACAACCTCAAGATTGACATGTTCAATGACGAGGTCTTTGTCTTTACGCCAAAGGGAAATGTCATTAATCTGCCTGCCGAGTCCACCCCCATCGATTTTGCCTATGCCATTCACTCCGGTGTAGGCAATGCCATGGTAGGCGCCAAAATCAACAACCGCATTGCCAACTTTGATGCCGTTCTCCACAATGGTGATATTGTGGAGATCATCACCGCCAAAAATGCCAAGGGTCCCAGCCGCGACTGGCTGGCCATTTGCAAGAGCAATCAGGCCCGATCTAAAATCAAGCAGTGGTTCAAACGAGAAAAGCGGGAAGAGAACATCGTCCACGGCAAAGCCAGTTTTGAAGGAGAGCTGCGCCGTTCCGGGTTCAGTCCTACGCTTCTCACCATTGATGAGCTTTTGCCCACCCTGCTGAAAAAGCTGAGCTTCGACTGTCTGGACGATATGTACGCCGCCATCGGCTATGGCGGTCTGACCGCCGTGAAGGCCGTGGGCAGAATCCGCGACGAGCTTCTGAAGTACACAAAGGGCATCGAGAATCCCACCGCCTGCGGCAAGGAACCCATCGCCCATCTGAAGCCCGCCTCCGATGCCGCAGACCCCGGCAAAAACCGCCACAGTGTCAACGGTGTCATTGTGGATGATATCGAATCTTGCATGATCAAGTTTGCCAAGTGCTGCACCCCTGTGCCAGGGGACCCCATCATTGGCTATATTACCAAGGGCTATGGCGTGTCGGTTCACAGAGCCGACTGCCCCAATTATATTCATCGCAATCCCAGTCAGGCCGACCGTTGGGTGTCCGTCCACTGGGCACAGGACGATGGGCAGCCCTTTACCACCACGGTGGAGCTGGACTGCAACACAAGAGGCGGTCTGCTTTTGGATGTGGCCACGGTCATGACCTCTGCCCGGGTTCGGGTGAAGGAGCTTTCCGGCCGGGACCTGCCCGGAGGACACAGTACCTTCACCGTGTCCTTTGAAGTCAAGGATGTGCAGCAGCTCAACACCATCATCAGCAAGCTCCTCAACATCAAGGATGTGGTGGGCGCAAGAAGAGGGCAGACTTGACGAGGCCTGTATCACACTTTATCATTATCAGGAGGTTGGTCCCCTATGAGAGCAGTCGTTACCCGTGTGACCTCCGCCAGTGTCACCATTGACGGAGTGTGCAGCGGTCAAATTGAAAAAGGGTTTCTCATTCTTCTGGGAGTTGGTCCCCAGGATACCGAGGCCCATTGCAAGTACCTGGTAGACAAGATCCTGGGGCTTCGGGTCTTTGAAGATGAGAATGGAAAAATGAATCTGGGATTGGAGCAGGTAGGCGGCAGCATTCTGGTGGTCAGTCAGTTCACCCTCTACGGAAACTGCCGCAAGGGCCGCCGTCCCAGCTTTACGGAAGCCGCCCCTCCCGATCTGGGCAGAGCCATGTATGAGCGGTTCCTTGCCCTGTGTCAGGAAGCGGGCTTTCCTCCGCAGCATGGTGAATTCGGTGCGGATATGAAGGTAGCCTCCGTCAATGACGGTCCTGTCACCCTCCTTCTGGACACCGAACAGCTGATGGAAGAACCACGACGGAAATAATCACATTTCTATATAAGGGAACAATATTATGACGAAAATTGATATGTTAAATCTGGGCATCTATGGCACCAACTGCTATCTGATCCGTTCTGAGGACAGTACCGGCTGTGCCGTCATCGACCCCGGTGGAGACGGGGCAAAAGCCTTGGAAAAAGCAAAGGAACTGGGGCTCACCGTGGAGGCTGTTTTGCTGACCCACGGTCACTTTGACCATGTGGGCGGTGTCAAGGAGCTGCAGGCCCTGGCCCAGTGTCCCGTATATCTCCATGGGGCTGATCTGAGCCTGCCTCAGGCGCTCACCGCCGGACCTTTGACCCCCACCGAGCTTCTGGAAGACGGAGACATTTTAAATCTGGCCGGACTTACCATTCAGGTCCTGCACACCCCTGGTCACACTCCCGGCTCCGTGTGCTTCCTGACAGACGATGCGCTGTTTGTTGGCGACACTCTTTTTGCCCGCTCCTGCGGCAGAACCGACCTGCCCGGCGGAGACCCTGCCAGCATGACAGCATCCCTGAAGTCTCTGGGAAATCTTCCCTATGACGGCCCCGCCTATCCCGGGCACGGCCCCCATACCACACTGAAAGCGGAGCGAACTCAGAACCCCTACCTTTTGGAGGCGATGGCAGAATGAAGCTCCTTCTTTCCGGTCATGAGGATCGCTACGCCGTGGAGCAGCTTCAGCTTGCCTTGTTTCCCCTGGAACCCATGGAGCCTGCAGAGGCTCCATTCTCTGAAGATGGCGCCGTATCCACCCTGCACAGAGGCAAAACCTGGCTTTCCGCCGTTACCACCATTCGGTTCCACGGCAAGCAGACCCGTGCCGTTCGCCGATTAAAAGCGCAGGAAGAAACCGTGCAGATGCGCCGCAGGATCCTTCAGCAGAGCTACTACTTTGCCGCCCTGCCTCACCTGCCGGCAGCCCCTGCCTGGGGCGCTTTGTCCGGTGTCCGCCCTACAAAAATCACAACCAAGCACCTTCTGGAGGGCGGTACCGTGAGATCTGCCCAAGCCCTTATGAAGAATGTCTACTTTGTCAGTCCCACCCGGCGGGACCTGTGCATTGCCGCCTCCCAGGCCACGGTAGAGGCTGCCTCCTTGTTGGACAGCAAGGACATCTCCGTGTATATCGGAATTCCCTTCTGCCCCACCCGATGCGCTTATTGCAGCTTCGTCAGCGCCTCGATCGGGGGCGCAGGAAAGCTTTTGGAGCCTTTTCTGCAGACCCTTCTTATGGAAATCGAAGGAGTCGGACAGATGTTGGAAAGTTCCGGCCGCCATATTCGTACACTGTATATCGGAGGCGGTACGCCCACCACGCTCTCCGCCGAGCAGCTGGACCGGCTCATGCAGGCGGTCCATGCCCACTTTGATCTGTCCCGCTGTTTAGAGTACACCGTAGAAGCCGGGCGTCCCGATACCCTGGATCAGGAAAAGCTGGATGTCATCTATAAAAACGGCGCCCGCCGTGTCAGCATTAACCCGCAGACCATGGATGACCAGGTTCTGCGCCGCTGTGGCCGCCGCCATACAGCCGCCCAAATCCCTGCCGCTTTCCAAATGGCAAGACAGGCCGGCTTTCGGGAAATCAATATGGACCTCATTGCAGGGCTGCCCGGTGACAGCTATGAAGGATTCAAAGCATCTTTGGAAGCCGTTGCAGCCATGGACCCGGAAAACATCACAGTCCACACCCTGGCAATCAAAAAAGGAGCTGACCTCTACGGCCACACCGAAGGGCTTCCCAGTGACGGTGAAGTAGGCCGAATGGTGGAGTTTTCCAATGCCTATCTGCATTCCCTGGGCTATGTCCCCTACTACCTCTACCGCCAGAAGTATATGTCCGGCAGTTTTGAGAATGTAGGCTGGTGCAAACCCGGAACTCAATGCCTGTATAATATCTACATGATGGAAGAAGTACACTCCATTCTGGCCCTGGGCGGCGGCGCCATGAGCAAGGTCAATCTGCCCAACGGCAGACTGGAGCGATTCCCCAATCCCAAATTCCCCCAGCAGTATATTGAACGGGGCCCTGCTCTTCTGAAGGAAAAAGCGCAGCTTTTCTCCCGGATGGAGCAATCTGACGCAGATCCCTCTCTGTAATTTTCCAATTTGTGCAAGGAGCAATTTCATGGACATTCTCTTTTCCAATGTGAGCATCGTCACCATGGATGAGGCGATGCATGTGCTGTTTTCTGCCTATCTCGGCGTAACCGGCACAAAAATTTCCTACATCAGCAAAGAACCTCCCAAGGAGGCACCCGAAAAAATTATCGACGGCACAGGAATGGTGGTGATGCCCGGTCTGATCAACTGCCACACCCATCTGGCTTTGAGCCTCCTTCGTGGTGCCGCAGAGGATTGCGGCCCCGGCCAGTGGCTTCAGGACTATGTGTTCCCCAGAACCGACCTCATGGACACCCGTGCTGCCAAAGCCGGCATTACCCTGGCATTGGCTGAGTGCATCCGCTTTGGCGTAACTTCCGTGTCTGACCTTTTCGCCTTTGGTGAAGTCACCGCCCAGGCCGTTGCAGATGCCGGGCTCAAGGCAAACATTGCTCCACCTCTGTCTCTTTTCGCAGACGAAAGTCAGGATTTCGACTTTGAAACAGACCCTGCCTGCAAGAGCTTCCGGGATCTGGTGGAAAAATGGCACAACTACGACGACGGCCGGATCCGCATTGATGCAGGTCTTCAGGGAGAATATACCGGAAATTATCGTCTATGGGAGCCTCTGTCTGCCTATGCCCGGGAGCAGGGTTTGGGAATCCAGCTCCATCTGGCAGAAACCAAGGAAGAAGAGGCCTCCTGCCTGGACCGCACCGGTCTTTCCTCATCCGCGCTTCTGGACTGCCATGGGATTTTCGGCGTTCCCGCCACCGCCGCAGGCTGTGCGCATTTGGAGGAAGAAGACAGACTCCTGCTGGCCAAGAGAAAGGCCTCTGCGGTATGCTGTCCCGTCTCCGGCATGAAGTTTGCTGCCGGCACCGCACCTGTGATGGAGCTGGTAAAATCGGGCATGAATGTGGCTCTTGGCACAGATTCCGCCGCCAGCAACAACAATCTCGATCTGTTTGAGGAAATGAAGCTTCTCGGCCTTCTGGAAAAGCAGCGCACCGGAGATCCTTCCGTCATGCCGCCTCAGGCCAGTCTTATGATGGCCACCGTTTGCGGCGCAAGAGCACAGGGCCGTCAGGACTCCTGCGGTATGCTGAAGGTCGGCATGGACGCCGACCTGATCCTGGTGGACTTCACAGCGCCTCATCTGATGCCAAGTCACAATATTCTTTCCAGTCTGGTCTATTCTGCTCACGGCTCTGATGTAGCCTTAACTATGGTTCGCGGTAAAATACTGTATGCCGGCGGCAAGTTCACCACCATTGATCTGGACGAAGTGGTTCGGGAATTGGCGGAATACGCCATCGACAAGGTCTTTACTCCTGTCAAATCAGAATCATAACATCCCCTCATCAGAAAGAAGGACTCTACTTGACATCTAGTAAAAAGCAAAGCTTCCTCCATGGTGCAGCGCTCCTGGCTGCGGCGACCATCGTTGTAAAAATCATCGGTGCTCTGTATAAGATCCCGCTGGGCAGTATTATCGGCGATGCCGGGTTTGGCTATTTCAACACCGCCTATGATATTTACTCCGTCCTTTTGATGATTTCTACTGCCGGTCTGCCTGTGGCTCTAAGCCGTATGATCGCGGAATCTGCCAGTCTGGGCAACTACGGTCAGATTAAACGCACCTATCAGGTTGCCCGGTACATATTTCTGTTCCTCGGGGCAGCAGGTACCATTTTAATGACCTGCTTCAGCCACCAGCTGGCCAACTTTATGAACTCCCCCAATTCCTGGGCTGCCATTGCGGCGTTGGGTCCTGCTTCCATTCTTATGTGCCAGTCCTCGGCTCTGCGTGGCTTCTTTCAGGGACAGAGTAATATGCGCCCTACCTCCGTCAGTCAGATCATTGAGGCAATCTGCAAGCTGTTTGTAGGTCTGGGTTTGGCCTTCTTCGTCATGAAGGTCTGGAAAAACACCAGTCTGGCAGCAGGCGGCGCCATTTTCGGTGTCACTCTGGGTGCCCTTTTGGCCGTGCTCTATATGAGCTATGCCTATCACCGTCAAAAGAACGATTTTCCTCTGGAAGGCGGCGCCCTCTACTCCCGTGCCACCACCGCAAAAAAGCTTTTGGCAATCGCCATTCCCATCACCGTAGGCTCTGCCGGACTGCAGATCATCACCCTGATCGATGCCAAGGTCGTAATGGCACAGCTCACCGGCCCTGCCGGCTTTCTTCAGCGTGAAGCCGACGAACTGAAGGGAATCTATAATTTTGTGCAGACCATTTTCAATCTTCCCTGCGCATTTATTACCCCCATTACCATCAGCGTCCTGCCTGCCATTACGGAGCAGATCACCCTGCGCCGTCACACAGGTGCCAAGGCCATCGAAGAATCCGCCATCCGTGTCACGGCTCTGATTACTCTGCCCTGCTCCGTTGGTCTGGCTGTCATTTCTCAGCCCATTATGGCACTGCTGCGGGGATACTCCGGAGAAAATCTGGCCATCGCCTCAAATCTTCTGTCGGTTTTGGGACTGTGTGTCGTGTTCAACAGCATCGTGCTGCTTACCAACTCCATCATGCAGGCCCATGGGCATGTGTACCTGCCCGTCATCAATATGTTTGTAGGCGGCATTATCAAAGTCGTTGTAAACTATATTCTGGTGAGCAACCCTTCCATCAACATTCAGGGTGCCCCTGTCGGAACCCTGTGCTGCTATCTGGCCATTACGGTTTTGAATCTGTTTGCCATGCGTCTGGTGCTCAAAGACAGCCCCAACATTCTCAAGACCCTGTTCCGACCCTTCCTTGCCAGCCTGTGCATGGGTGCCGTAACCTTCGGTGTATGGACCCTGACAGCCGGAATGACCGGCAGCGCACTGATTCAGTGTACCCTGCCCATGCTTGCAGCCGCTGTGGTTTATGTTTTCATGGTTATGGTGCTGCACGTCATTACCTATGACGACTGTATGCTCCTTCCCAAAGGTGAAAAGATTGCCGCCATTTTAAGAATTCGCCAAAAAGGCAGTAAATAAGCTATGAATAAATCAGAATTGATATCCGCCATTGCCCAGGGCTCCGGTCTTACCAAAAAGAATAGCGAAAAGGCACTCAACGCCATGCTGGAGGCCATTGCCACCGCTCTTTCTCAGGGAGATAAGGTGCAGCTGGTTGGCTTTGGCACCTTTGAAACCAAGAATCGCAGCGCCCGGATGGGCCGCAATCCCGCCACCGGCGAACCCGCCCAGATCCCCGCCGCCCGGATTCCTCAGTTTAAAGCCGGAAAGGATCTCATAGAAGCAGTGGCAGAATAACCTTGTTCCAAAAGAAAGGAGCTCCTCCCATGCGTCTGGATAAATATTTAAAAGTCTCCCGACTGATCAAACGCCGCACCATTGCAAATGAAGCCTGTGACAATGGCCGAATCAGCGTCAATGGCCGGGTGGTCAAGGCCTCCTATGATGTAAAAGTGGGAGACCGTCTGGAAATCAATCTGGGCGGTCGCACCCTGGCCGTAGAGGTCCTGATGGTAGCAGAAACCGTCCGCAAAGACGATGCTGCCGCTATGTATAAAGAAGTTTAATTGCAAAAAGGGTACGGCCTCGGCAATCTTTCTGAGACCGTACCCTTTTCTTGCAACTGCTGCACAACAATGGGCTGCCCCGCTGAATGGCGAGGCAGCCCAAAATCATTTACTTACTCTGCTCCATAAGCTCAGCAAAGACCGGCAGACTTCTCATAATCATATCATAAGAGACACAATAGCAGATCCGGAACCAACCGGGGCAGCCGAAACCGGTACCGGGAACCACCAGCAGATTCTTGGCCTTTGCCATCTCAGAGAAGGCCATATCGTCGCCGTTGGGAGCCTTGACAAACAGATAGAACGCGCCATCGGGGCTGGCCATTGAATATCCCATCTTGGTGAGGCCTTCCTGCAGAGCCTTACGATTCTTGTCATAGGCAGCCAGGTCGGGACGCAAATGTGCGCACCGTGCAATCACCTTCTGCCACAAAGAAGGAGCACAGACATGGCCGCCGGCACGGGCTGCACCTGCCACGGCTGCATAAAGCTCCTGGCTGTCCTGGCAGGAATCGGGAACGCAGATGTAACCGATACGCTCGCCGGGCAGAGACAGGGACTTGGAGTAAGAATAGCACACAATGGTATTCTTATACAGATTGGGGATGAAGGAAACCTCCACGCCATCATACACCAGCTCACGATAAGGCTCGTCCGCCAGAATGTAGATGGGATGACCATATTCCTCTCCCTTCCGGGTCAGAAGCTGACCCAGAGCGGTGATGGTCTCAGCCGTGTAGACCGTACCGGTAGGATTATTGGGGGAGTTCACAATGACCGCCTGGGTATTGGGGGTAATTGCAGCCTCCAAAGCCTTCAGATCAATCTGAAAATGCTCCGTATCTGCGGGAACCACAACCAGCTTTCCCCCTGCACAGGTGGCAAACGGCTTATACTCCGGGAAATAGGGAGCGATTGCCACAAATTCTGCTTCCTTGGTGGCAGCCAGAGCTCGCATAATGGCAATGAGGCCGGGAGCTGCGCCGCAGCAAATAAACAGATTCTCGGGACGAATGCCGGCATTGTAGCGATCGTTTAGATCGTCTGCAATGGCCTTCCGCGTTTCGACATCACCGACGGCAGAGGTGTAGCCATGGACTTTGATGCTGTCAGTATCATCCAGAATGGCACGAATGGAGTCATTCACGGCATCAGGGGACGGAATGGAGGGATTGCCCAGGGAGTAGTCAAAGACATTCTCAGGGCCTACGATTGCAGCCTGCTTTAGGCCGTACTCGAACAGGTCACGGATGACAGAACGGTTGGCACCAAGGGCCCACATTTCTTTAGAAACCATAAATAAATACCTCCTAAGTTAGAGTACTGGGGCGGGCTGGCATGCCCGCCCCAGAAATAGCTTTTTCGATTAAACGGCCTTCGCTGCCTCCAAACCGGCATGGTATGCACGCAGGTTGAGATCCAGGAACTTAGCAGGAACCGTCTCACGGATAACGGTCTCCCAGTCGATCTGCTCCAGGCCCAGCACATGGGTCAGAGCACCGAACAGCACGATATTCATGCACTTGGGGTTGCCCAGGCTCATGGCAATTTCACCGGCCTTCAGCGGGAAGGTCTTAAAGGTGTTCTGCATGGCCTCCAGGCATCCCTCGGGATACTGGAACTGGCCGGAAGCGGTGGTGGCAGAGGCAATCTCATAGTCATTGATGACAGCCACGCCCTCGGGCTTCAGGAAGTTGGCATAGCGAACAGCCTCCATCTTTTCGAAGGCTACCATGTAGTCGGCGGCACCATCGCCAATCAGGGGGGAATAGACCTTCTCGCCCCAGCGAACCTGGGTAGAGACAGAGCCACCTCTCTGGCTCATGCCGTGGACCTCGGACATCTTTACATCATATCCGGCCTTCATCAGACCGTTGACCAGGACCTTAGCTGTCAGAATGGCACCCTGACCGCCAACGCCCACAAGGAGAATACTCTTTACTTCGCTCATTGTCTTACTCCTTTCTGGAAATGGCACCCACAGGGCAAACCTGGGCACAGACGGTACAGCCTACGCAGAGGGTGGGGTCAATGGAGCTCTTGCCGTCCTTCATCATGACAGCAGGGCAGCCCACCTTCAGGCACTTCTTACAGCCAATGCACTTATCTGTATCCACAACGCACTGGCCAATGTCGTGCTTGATCCGCTTAATCAGCAGGCAGGGACGGCGGGTAATAATGGCAGCAGGAACGGTAGAGGCCAGAGCATCGTCAACAGCCTTCTGCATGGCCTTCAGATCCTGAGGATCCACGATAATTACATTCTGATAGCCCAGAGACTTCAGAACATCTTCAATCTTGATGGCCTCAGCAATATCACCCTGCAGGGTGTAGCCGGAGCCGGGGTTATCCTGGTGTCCGGTCATGCCGGTAATGGAGTTGTCCAGAACCACAGGAATCATGTTGCCCTTGTTATAGATGATCTCAGCTGCGCCGGTCATGCCGGAGTGGAAGAAGGTGGAGTCACCAACCACGCCGAAGACCTTCTTTTTCGTCTCGCCTGCAATCTCAAATGCCTTGCTCATACCCATGGCCACAGTGAAGCCACCGCCCATGCAGACAACGGAGTCCAGTGCGTTCAGAGGAGCCGCACAGCCCAGCGTGTAGCAGCCGATATCACCGCCCACCACGAAGTTCTTATTCTTGGACATGGTGTAGAAGAAGCCTCTGTGGGGACAGCCGGGGCACAGCACAGGAGGACGAGGCACGGGGTTCACGGCTACGGACTTGGTAGCGGGCTTCTCATTGAACAGCCGCTCCTTGAGAAGCTGAGGATTCAGTTCGTACAGCAGACCGGTAAGCTCTTTGCCTACGCACTGGATACCGGCAGCCTTGATCTGCTCTTCCATAAAGGGATCCAGCTCTTCAATGACATAGAGCTTCTCCACCTTGGAAGCAAAGTCCTTTACAAGGCCCATGGGCATGGGGTTGGTGAGGCCCAGCTTCAGGAAGGAAGTCCCCTCGGGGAAGGCCTCCTTGGCGTACTGATAGGCGATACCGGCAGTGATAACACCGATCTTGGTGTCAGCCATTTCCACCTTGTTCAGAGGGCAGGTGTTGCCGTACTCTGCCATCTCTTCCATCTTCTTTTCCACAGTAGCGTGGTTCCGATAGGCGTTGGCAGGGGTGCTGACACGGGTAGCCACATTGCGGACGAAAGGCTCGTAGGAAGCCTCCTGGCGGTCAGAAAACTCAACCAGGCTCTTGGAATGGCACACACGGGTGGTCACTCTGTACAAAACGGGGATCCGCCATTTCTCGGACAACTCAAAAGCAGCCTTCATGTAGTCCAGGCACTCCTGAGAGTCGGAAGGCTCCACCATGGGCAGACGGGCGGCACGGGCATAATGCCGGTTGTCCTGCTCGTTCTGAGAAGAGTGCATGGAAGGATCGTCAGCGGAGACAATAACGAAGCCCTTATCTACACCGTTGTAAGCAGCGGTGAAAATGGGGTCCGCTGCAACATTGACGCCAACATGTTTCATGGCAGTCAGGCTGCGCACGCCGCCCAGAGCCGCACCGATGGCAACCTCAGTGGCTACCTTTTCATTGGGCGCCCACTCGCAGTACAAGCTATCCTTGTACTGGGGCAGATTTTCAAAGATTTCCGTACTGGGTGTGCCGGGATAAGCAGAGCACACCTTGACGCCTCCTTCGTAGGCGCCTCTTGCCGCGGCTTCATTGCCGGAGAGCAAGTGTTTCATGGAGAATCCCACCTTTCAAGAAAATGATATGTTGATTGTTTGCAATATAAAACGGATGTATCTTTCGGGCCTTTGCCCAGACAGTCTTTTTATACCTTTCCCGCTGTTACTGCACCCAAAGCGATGGAGGCCAGCTTACTCTCTGCGGAGTCTGCACGGGAAACCAGAACAATGGGCACCTTTGCACCCAGGATAATGCCTGCATTCCTGGCACCTGCAAACAGGCCCAGAGCCTTACCGATGCCGTTGCCCACCTCATAGGTAGGAACCAGCAGGATATCGGCCTCCCCGGCACCGGGAGCCTCATAGCCCTTGTGGTGGCAGGCAGCAGTGCTGACGGCCAGGTCCAGCCCCACAGGGCCGCAGACCTGCATATGATAGGGAGCCCAGCGATCGGTCATTTCAGTGAGTGCCTTTGCATCCAGCGTGGACTGCACTTTGGGATTTACCACCTCTGCACCGCAGACACAGGCCGCATTCATGGACTCGTAGCCCAGCGCCTTCAGAACCCGGGCTGCATTTTCCAGAATTTCCGCCTTCTTATCCAGATCGGGGAAGGTATTCATACCGCCGTCGGACAGAGCGAGCATCTTGTAGCCGGGGACCTCATAGAGCATCACATGGCTGATGAGTCTGCCGGTACGCAGACCGTTTTCACGGTCAATGACGGCGCGCATCAAGTCGCCGGTCCCCAGCAGGCCCTTCATCAGGAAGTTGGCCTTGCCATCCCGGACGGCTTTTACGGCCAGAGCGGCACACTCTGCGGCAGTTTCCCCTTCACAGATGGTGTAGTTTTCGGGATTCTCCCCCAGAGACTTCAGAATCTCACGGATTTTCTCTCCGTTACCGGTCAGCACTGCCTCGGCAATGCCGGCCTTCCGGGCCTCAGCCACGGCGGTGAGGACATCCTCATCGTGGGCGGCAGCAACCGCAATGGTTCTTTTTTCCGGTGCAGCGGCAGCCGCAGCCAGAATAGAGGAAATTGTGTTCATCATAGTTAATTACCTCCTAAATTAGTAAACCTTGGCACGCTCTCCATGGAGAACCCGGAGGGCACCTTCCGCTAAAGAGCGCATCTCCTCTTCGCCGGGCAGGCGAATCACAGGTGCCAAATCTCCCACATAGCCGGTGATCGCTTCCGTCAGAGGATCGGAATAGGCCATACCGCCGGTGTACACGATGGCATCTACCTTAAATCTCAGAACAGCGGCCATAGCGCCGATGTCCTTGGACAGCTGATATGCCATGGCATCAAAGACCAGGCGGCAATCAGGATCATTTTCTTCCAGTGCTTTACGCTGAACCTCACGGAAGTCCTTGGTTCCCACATAGGAGTAGGCACCGGCCTCCACTCCCAGTTTCTTTTTTACTTCCTTCTTGGTAAGGCCAGAGAAGCACAGATTGATAACAGCATTGACAGGGAGGCTGCCGCCACGGTCCATACCGAAGGCACCCTCATCCTTCACATTGTATACATCCACACACAGACCATTTTCATGGGCTGCTACGGAAACGCCGCCGCCCATATGAACTACGATCATACGGCACTCTTCATAGGGCTTTCCCAGAATCTTCGCAGCCTTCCGGGCAATGGACTTCTGATTCAGTGCATGGAAGAAGGACTCTCTTTGCATTCCCTTAAAACCAGACACATGGGCCACTTCGCTCATTTCATCCACACACACAGGGTCCACAAAGAAGGAGGGAAGTCCGGCCAGATCCCCCAGCTCCTTGGCCAGCAGCACGCCCAGATTAGAGGCATGCTCGCCATAAGGAGGGTCTTTTACGTCGGCAATGACCTTGTCAGAAATGGCATATGTACCGGAGGGAATGTGGTGCAGAAGTCCACCACGACCACAGACAGCATTAAAGTCGGACATCTGATAGCCTGCATCCTGAATGGTTTTCAGAATCAGTTCCTTACGGTAGGGGCCCTGATCAATGATATGAACATAGGGAGCCAAATCCTCCGCACTGTGCACAATGTTGGTCTTGAAGATTTCTTCTTCCTCTTCAAAGATGGAAATTTTTGTCGATGTTGCGCCGGGGTTCAGGACCAGAATCTTCATAAAAATCCTCCCAATGCTCAAATTTCATTGTATTACATCACGCAAGTGGTATGACCAAAGTGCAAGATGTATGACATTTTCCTTT
>JARIBV010000044.1 GCA_029257335.1 Faecousia sp. | reverse complement strand
TCTGTTTGGTCGTTTGGGTAATTGATTGGGTCAAACGGGTTTTGAACCAGTATTTATGAAACTGAAAAACAGCCATATTAAAGATTTTGACCCAAACCGCAAGCCACGGTTTGGGTCAAAACTTATCAGGAAAAGTTATCAAAAACAGAGAAAAACCGCCTAAATAGGCGGTTTTTTGGTCGGAGTGGGGAGACTCGAACTCCCGGCATCCTGCTCCCAAAGCAGGCGCGCTACCAACTGCGCTACACCCCGATATTCAGTTTTAGCGGCGGTTCGCACATGCTCCCAAAGCAGGCGCGCTACCAACTGCGCTACACCCGGTTATTTAATTTTGCTGGACATTTGCCTGAACTCCCAAAGGCGACGCCCCATAGCGCTCCAAGGACCCCAATATTATACAAGATTTATTTCGGAATTGCAAGCCCTGTATTTTGTAAGAAACAGTCATAGGAACGAACTTATTAAGCGCCGCTTTCACAATTAGTATACCAAAAAAATAAACTCTCTGTCAAGAAAATTCCATGGAGTTCTGATAAATCTCCATCTTGTATCAAACACACTAATGCATTTCATGCAATATCCCATATTGCAAAAATCTAAGCAGTGTATTATAGTATAGTCACAAAGGGGGATTCCAGTAAACAGGCCGCAGAGCCTGAACACAGGCAGAACCCCTTGTCATATACCGCAGATTGCAGTTGTTCTTCCCAATAAGCGCCTGCACCAAGGCGGCTCCCTTAGAGCCATGGCCAGATGCCAGCTGATTTGTGAGCGAGAGCAGCCGAAGAGATTGAAACGCTGGATCTGTAGTCCGCAGAAAGAGAGGTTAACCACGGATGTTAGATATCAAGAGTGAACAGAAGTAACCCCTGGCTGAGAAGCATCGGTAACGGTGGCTTGGTCAGGGGTTATTTCTATATACAGCACCGTCAGGTGCTTTTTTACCGCCGATTGCTTGGGTTTTTGGTTGACAGTCTCTTTCTCCCTCCGCTATAATAAAGAAAACATCCGGGAGGGCTTGTTATGGACAACAGAGTCTGGTTTAAAGAAGCAAAATACGGAATGATGGCCCACTTTGGCCTCTATTCCATGCTGGGCGGCGAATGGAAGGGGAAACGGGGCGCTTCCTATGCGGAGTGGATCCAGTGCACCTGTGCCATTCCCAACCGGGAATATGAAATGCTGGCCAAAGCCTTTTATCCCATCTTCTTTGACGCAGAGCAATGGATCACTCTGGCCAAGGAAGCAGGGATGCAGTATTTTGTCATTACCGCCAAGCACCACGATGGTTTTGCCCTGTTCCGCTCCTGTGACCCCTATAATGCGGTGGATGCCACTCCCTTCGGGCGGGATATTATTGAGGAGCTGGCCAACGCCTGTGCACGACACGGTCTGAAATTCGGCCTGTATTACTCTCAGGAGCTGGACTGGCACCACCCCCATGGCGGCGGCTACACCAATCTTTCTCCCTGCGCCGGTGTGTCCTGGGACAACAGCTGGGATTACCCCGATCGGAAACACAAGGATTTTTCCCTCTGCTTTGAGGAAAAAATCAAGCCCCAGGTCACCGAGCTTTTGACTCAGTACGGAGACTTGTGCCTCATGTGGTTTGATGTACCCCACACCATTACCCCGGCCCAAAGTCTGGAATTAAACGAACTGGTGAAACACCATCAGCCCAACTGCCTCATCAACTCCCGCATCGGCAACGGAGCATATGACTATGTTTCTCTGGGAGATAACGAAATTCCAGAGCAGCGCCCGGAAAACACTGCATTTGACGCCGATCTGAACGACATCTGCGGCTATAAACCTTCTCCTTATGGTCTGTACGAAACCGCCGGAACCATGAATCATTCCTGGGGCTTCCGCTATTTTGACCAGAATTGGAAAAGCCCGGAGGAAATCCGCCGGCAGCGGGAGCATCTGAACAGCTTTGGCATCAACTATCTGCTGAATGTTGGCCCCGACGGTCTGGGAAGAATCCCCTCCTTCAGTCAGGAAATTTTAAGAAAAGCAAAACCCTAGCTCTTTGTATATACTGTAATACCGGGGGCTGCCTCAGCGCACTGAGGCAGCCCCCGGCTTGTAAGTAAGCGCCGGGCGTTCTCTTTGACCCCCACTTACTTCACAAGCATCTGCAACTCCGTAATATGCTCCTGCACATCTGAGGTGGTGTGAATGTCGATCCAAAGAAGCTCCAGAATGTCACCGGCCGGGGCCAGTTGATGCTCCTGTGCATATTCCATGAGTTTTTTGATCCACTGCGCACTTTGGCTGTAGTCCCCCTGATAGCTGACCGTGAGATATCTGCCGCCGGGCAGAAACCGGCCACCGTGTTCCTCAATCATAAACACAGACTTATAGGTCAGTTTCCCCCTGTGCTGTGCGTCCTCCCGGGAAATGACGGTACCAATCTGATTATTTCCAATGACATAAAAATGGGCCTGATCGATATTCAGCAGGCGTTTAATCAGCACATCCATTTCATTTTCTTCAGAATATCCCTCGGGAATGGAAAAACAGCGCCGAGGGGGATAGCTCTCCAGTCCGATCTGAGCCAGCGGCCTGTTTTGGGCTGCACAGATGGTTTGCATCCTCTGCTCTACATTGGTTTTCATCTGCATCAGGGTCTCCATTTTTTGCTCAATGGCCTTCTGCTCCTTTTGCAGCAGCTCCAATGTGGATGCCACTGTGTGGCAGTGCAGATAGTCTCTGATCTGCTCCATTCCAAAGCCCAATTCCCGCAGGTCCCGAATCACATTCAATCTCCAGATGTCGTCGATGCTGTACAGGCGGTATCCGCTTTCAGAGCGTTTGGGAGAAATGACCCCTATTTCTTCATAATATCGCAGAGAATCCACGCCAATATGATATAATTTTGAAATCTCACCGATTTTGAAATATTTTTCCATAATTTTTCATCTCCCCTATTGACTCTGGTATTATACCAGAGATTATACTGATAATACAACAACACCTCACAAGAAAGGTGGTTTTTTTATGACCAACACCTGTAATCAACCTTCAAAGAATGCCATTGCCCGGTGGGTAAGCTCCCTATTTGACCAAGTCACTCCCATGTCCTGCCTGGTCACTGTCCTAGCCAGTGCCCTTCTGGCCTTTGGGCTATACAATGTACATTCCCTCTCCGGTGTCACAGAGGGAGGCGTTTTGGGGCTGACGCTCTTCTTCGAGCACTGGCTTGGGCTGTCCCCTTCCATCTCCGGCTTTATTCTCAACGCCCTGTGCTATGCTCTGGGCTGGAAACTTCTGGGAAAGCGGTTCATGGTCTATTCCATCATTGCCACCCTGGGATTTTCCTTCTCCTACGGGATCTTTGAACAGTTTGACCCTCTGTTTCCCGGCATTGCGGAAATGCCCCTTCTAGCCTCCATTGTAGGCGCTCTTTTCGTGGGTATCAGCGCAGGCATTTGTGTGCGCATCGGCGGCGCCCCTTCCGGAGACGATGCTTTGGCCATGAGCTTTGCAAAACTGACCCATCTCAACATTGAGTGGATCTATCTGTTCAGTGATTTGGTCGTTTTGGCTCTGTCTCTTACCTATATCCCCGTCCGCCGCATGGGCTACTCTCTTCTTACGGTAATTCTCTCCGGACAGATCATTGGCCTGATCCAGAAAATCAAGCTGCCGAAAAAAAGATAAAATTTTAACCCATCAGCCGGAAAAGAGGTGGTTCTTTTCCCGGCTGATTTTTGTATTATTTTCAATTGAATATCAGAACAAATTCCTTCAATTTTAGGAATCATTAGCGAAACCGCCCAAAAACCTTAGAAAATTCTGAAATCCCTTTGACAAAGGGGATAATATGGATTATAATAAACGCTGTAAGAGATTGCATACTCAAATCCCCCCTGTATAAAATTCAGGAACGAAAGGAACAGGATTATGTATAAGATCGTTCGTAAGAAAGAGCTCAATTCCGCTGTTACCCTGATGGAAATCGAAGCCCCCTTTGTTGCCAAGAAGGCAAAGGCCGGCCAGTTCATCATCTTCCGTATCGACGAAGAGGGTGAGCGTGTTCCCCTGACCATCGCCGGCTATGACCGGGAAAAGGGTACCGTTTCCATCATTTTCCAGAAGGTTGGCTTCACCACCAACGCCCTGGGCAATCTGAACGAGGGTGACTACATCCGTGACTTTGTCGGCCCTCTGGGTAAGCCCACCGAGACCGAAGGCGTGAAGCGCGTCTGTGTCGTCGGCGGCGGCGTTGGCTGTGCCATCGCTCTGCCCTCCGCTCAGGGCTTCAAGGAAGCCGGGGCTCAGGTCGATGTCATTGTCGGTTTCCGTAACAAGGACATCGTCATCCTGGAAGATGAGTTCAAGGCCTGCGCCGATAACCTGTATCTCATGACCGATGACGGCTCCTATGGTGAGCACGGTTTTGTTACCGTCAAGCTGCAGCAGCTGCTGGAGTCCGGTGTACATTATGACGAGGTTCTGGCCATCGGACCCATCCCCATGATGAAGTTTGTTGCCAAGACCACCGAGCCCTTCGGCGTTAAGACCATGGTTTCTCTGAACCCCATCATGGTAGACGGCACCGGTATGTGCGGTGGCTGCCGTGTTACCGTTGGCGGTGAGACCAAGTTCGCCTGTGTTGACGGCCCCGAGTTCGACGGCCATAAGGTTGACTATGCAGAGCTCATGAACCGTAACTCCGTGTACCGTGACCGGGAAGCTGAAGTGAAGGAAACCCATACCTGCCGCATGGATGCCATGGGCAAGGCTCTTATTAAATAAGGAGGAAATTGCAATGGCAAACATGACTCTTACCAAAACCCCCATGCCGGAGCAGGACCCCAAGGTCCGTGCCCGCAATTTTAAGGAGGTTACCCTGGGCTATACCGCCGAGATGGCCGTGGAAGAGGCCAAGCGCTGCCTGGGCTGCAAGAAGCCCAAGTGCGTGGAGGGCTGCCCTGTTAATGTTCGCATCCCTGAGTTTATCGGCAAAGTAGCGGAAGGCGACTTCGCTGCTGCGTACGAGATCATCACCTCCACCAATGCTCTGCCCGCTCTGTCCGGCCGTGTCTGCCCCCAGGAGACCCAGTGCGAAGCACAGTGTGTCCGCGGCATCAAGGGTGAGCCCGTCGCTATCGGCCGTCTGGAGCGTTTCGTGGCTGACTGGTACCGTGAGAATGTGAACGCTATGCCTGAAAAGGCCGCCTCCAACGGCATCAAGGTGGCTGTGGTTGGTTCCGGCCCTGCCGGCATGACCTGTGCTTCCGACCTGGCTAAGAGAGGCTATGAGGTCACCATGTTCGAGGCTCTGCACACCGCAGGCGGCGTTCTGGTGTACGGCATCCCCGAGTTCCGTCTGCCCAAGGCTATCGTTGCAAACGAGGTCAAGAAGCTGGAGGCTCAGGGTGTCAATGTCATGACCAACATGGTTATCGGCCGTGTTCTGTCCATCGACGAGCTGTTCGAGATGGGTTACAAGGCTGTTTTCGTCGGTTCCGGCGCCGGTCTGCCCATGTTCATGCATATCCCCGGCGAGGCATTCAAGGGCGTTTACTCCGCCAATGAGTACCTGACCCGTACCAACCTTATGAAGGCTTACCTGGAGCAGGACGATACCCCCATCATGAAGTCCAAGGCTGTTGCAGTCGTGGGCGGCGGTAACGTGGCCATGGACGCAGCTCGCTGCGCCATGCGTCTGGGTGCCGACAAGGTTTATATTGTCTACCGTCGTGGCGAGGCTGAGATGCCCGCCCGTCTGGAAGAACAGCACCACGCCAAGGAAGAGGGCATCGAGTTCAAGACTCTGTGCAACCCCATTGAGATCCTGGGCAATGAAAATGGCGGCGTTTCCGGCATGAAGTGCATCCGCATGGAGCTGGGCGAGCCTGATGCTTCCGGCCGTCGTCGTCCTGTGGCAATCGAAGGTTCCGAGTTCGTTCTGGATGTGGATACCGTTATCATGGCTTTGGGCACCAGCCCCAACCCCCTGATTCGCTCCACCACTCCCGGCCTGGAGACCAACAAGAAGGGCTGCCTCATCGTCAACGAAGAGGAAATGACCACTCGTGAAGGCGTGTTCGCAGGCGGTGACGCTGTTACCGGTGCTGCAACTGTCATTCTGGCTATGGGCGCCGGTAAGAAGGGCGCTGCTGCCATCGACAAGTTCCTGCAGAACAAGTAATTTTACATCCTGCCGGAAGCGGTTTTCTGCCGCTTCCGGCTTTTTTATGGCGGTGTGACCAAAGTCATACCGCCTTTTTCTTCTTCTGAGCAAAAAGCACCTCTTATCAAAGGCGTTTCCCTGCCCTGATAAGAGGTGCTGCCAGAACGCAGCATCCGTTTTGACTACAACGGATTGCTTCTGTCCGTTATGATACTTTTAATATCTCCTTAGCCAATTCATCGGTACAAATCAAATTCCCCACCAGAGAATCATAATATTCCTGTCCTTTATCCCGGATCAATGTATAGCGTTCCGTTAGAAATGTGTTGCAATCTGTATCCTGCATGTCGACTGTGGTATAATAGAACCGAAATTGTTCATTTTCTCCCAGAAACGTTCTATGTTCGTTGTTGTCGTACTCCTTTACAATCTCTTTGTCTTCTTTCGGAACAGAGGAAACAAACAGGATAAAATCATGCCAGGCATATGTCTGATTCACCTCTTTGCCTTCATATTCCGCATAGGCTTCCATCAGGTTCGTATTTGTCACATACAGCTCCAAATACCCCGGTGTGGAGCTGTACAAAATTTCAACTCGCCCAGCCCACTCTTCTGGTAAATCCACTGTCAGGCCATAGTCCCCCAGTGTCACCGCCTTGTCTTCCCCGACATATCGGTAAACATGATTCATCTCATTAAAGAGTTTAAACGATTCATTTCCAGATTCTTTCATTACAGTGCTTTCAGTCGTGTCTGTATCTGCTGTATTTGTACAGGCACATAGCCCCATCAGAGCAGCGGCAACTGTAGTGAACAGGACAAGCTTTAAGCATTTCATGA
>JARIBV010000054.1 GCA_029257335.1 Faecousia sp. | reverse complement strand
CGCATTGCCAGCGGCGACTATGGGATCGAGCGCCGCCGTATGCTGGATGTCACAGTGCTTCGCGACGGTGCGGAGATTCTGAACGAGGTCTGCCTCAACGATGTTGCCATTACAAAAGGGGCCGTTGCCAGAGTGATTCGCCTGTCTGTGTTTTGCGACGAGGTGCATGCAATGGAATTTGGCGGCGACGGTGTGCTGGTGGCGACTCCGACGGGTTCCACGGCCTACAGCTTTTCTGCCGGGGGGCCCATTGTGGAGCCGGATGCCCGTGTGATTCTGGTGACTCCCATCTGCGCCCATGACTTGAGAAGCCGCCCGGTTGTGGCTTCGGATCAGAGAACCATCACCGTTCGGTTGGAGCGTTCCGGAAAACGCAATGCATTCCTGTCGGTAGACGGAGGCCGGGCGTTTCGGCTCGGAGCCGGCGATGTTGTTAAGATTTCTCGTTCCGAGTCTGAGATCAGTCTGGTAAAAATCAAGAACCGTAGTTTCTTTGATATCGTAGGAAGTAAATTTAAAAATAACTAAGGAAGTGACAGTATGAAATCTAAGAGACAGGCTAAAATTATGGAAATTATTTCCGTCCGTGACATTGAAACCCAGGAGCAGCTGCTCCAGGCTCTTCAGGAGGAGGGGTACTACAGTACCCAGGCCACAATTTCTCGAGATATCAAGGAACTGCGCGTGGTAAAAGAGCTGACCTCTTTTGGCACATACCGGTATACTTCTGCTTCCAAGGATGGTGCCGGTACCTTCTCGGCGCGTCTGAATACCATTTTCCGCGAGTGTATTACCAGCTTTGATTATGCCCAGAATATCATTGTCATCAAAACAATGCCGGGCTTGGCCAATGCTGCTGCATCTGCAATCGACGCCATGAGCATGTCTGTCGTTGTGGGCACACTGGCTGGTGACGATACGGTATTTATTGTCATGCGGGACAATAATGCCGCTGCCGCTTTCTGCGGTGAAATTAAAAACTTGTTGAGCTGAGGAGTGAATAGGTGTGAAAAAAATCCTCTGGATCGGCATAGCTTATGGCGCTTTGGTGCTTGCACAGCTTATCGGTTCGCTTTTATTTTCTATGTTTACAATCTCTCCGGTAACGAAGGTCCTGGTGCTTTCCTGCCTTTTGCTTGCTTCCGGCGCATTGATCCCCGTGTCCCATCTGCTTTTGAGACAAGAGGAACTGACAGCCCGGCAGATTGCTGTGGTTTCCGTTGCACAGAAGCAGGTTACATTGCTGATCGCCGCAGGTACCTTTAGCCTTCTGGCTGTTTTGCTGGAGCTGTTTTTTGCGAAGGCCTTTCTGTTCCAGCTGGCAGCGGCGCTTCTGATTGCGGCAGCCTGCGTGGTGGCCGGTATTCGGATCTATGCAGCGGTTCGTTCCGTGCAGGCAGACGGAGGCCTGGATGATACCTCCTGGCAGGAACCGTAAGGAGGAATGAGCGTGCTTTCAGTTCTTCATATTGAGAATATCGCCGTTATCGAGCAGGCGGATATTGTGTTTGACCGTGGATTTAATGTCCTGACCGGTGAAACCGGTGCTGGTAAATCCATTGTCATTGATGCAATCTCTGCCATTTTGGGGGAGCGGGCGTATCGGGATATGATTCGCACCGGATCTTCCAAGGCTTCTGTGAGAGCGTTGTTTCGCCAGGTGCCGGAACTGAGCTGGTTTCAGGAAAATGGGGTCCCCTATGAAGAAGAGACCCTGATTCAAAGGGAAATCTATCAGGACGGAAAGAATATCTGCCGTGTGAACGGGCAGCTTCTTTCCGTTTCCATTCTGAAAAAGCTGGGACTCCAGCTCATCAATATCCACGGGCAGCGGGATTCCCAGCAGCTCTTTGATGAGGGATACCACCTGTACTATCTGGACGCATTTTCCGGAAATGCAGCCTTGCAGGAGGACTACACCAAGAAGTTTGAAGCGGTTGCGGCGCTGCGACGGGATATTCAGCGGCTGACCATGGACGAAGGGGAAAAGCTGCGGCGAATGGAGTCTCTGAAATTTCAGATCGATGAAATCTCCCGCGCGCAGCTTCAGCCGGGGGAGGATGAAGCGCTGGAGCAGCGCAGAAAGATCCTGCAAAACGCGGAGAAACTTTCTGACGGACTGGAAACCGCAGTGGAAAGCCTCTATGGCGGCGACGACACGGATGGCGCCGCTGCCCTTTTGACTAGAGCAGAACGAGCTTTGGCGAAGCTGGGCAGCTTTGATGAATCTCTGGATGCGCTCCATGCCCGATTGACCGACCTCATGTATCAGGTGCAGGATGTGGCGGAGGAGCTTCGGGACAAGCGGGATGGCTTTGCCTATTCCGGGGACGAACTGGAGAGCATCGAATCCCGTTTGGATGTGATTCATCGTCTTCGCAGAAAGTACGGCGCCAGTTGTCAGGACATCCTCGCCTACTTGGATAAGGCCCAAAAGGAGCTGGATGAAATCGAGTTTGCCGATGATGAAATCGTCCGGCTGAAAGAGAAACTGAAAAAAGCGGAGGAGAAAGCCTGGGCGGCAGCCAAAGAACTCCGATGCGCCCGGAAGGCAGGCGCCGAGCAGCTGTCCAATCGGATCTTAGAGGAGCTTCGGCAGCTGGATATGCCAAAGGTACAGTTCCAGTGCAGTTTCACGGAGACGGAGCTGGGCCCCACCGGAGCGGACAGCGTGGCGTTTTATATGTCTGCCAACATCGGCGAAGCGCTGAAACCGATGAACAAGGTGGCCTCCGGCGGCGAGCTGGCCAGAATCATGCTGGCACTGAAAAATGTACTGGCGCAGCAGGACCAGGTGGCAACACTGATTTTTGACGAGGTTGATACAGGTGTGTCCGGCAGAGCGGCGCAGAAGGTGGCGGAAAAGCTCCGCTCGGTGGCAAAAAACAAACAAGTCCTCTGTGTGACGCATCTTCCTCAGATTGCGGCTCTGGCAGATACCCATATGCTGATTGCCAAAGGGGAACGGGACGGGCGCACCTACACCACAGTGACGCCGCTGGACCGGGAAGGAAGAAAGCTGGAGCTGGCCAGAATCATCGGCGGCACCGCCATTACGGAGACAACCCTCAAAAGTGCGGAAGAGATGCTGTGCAACTGAGTGCAATGCTGCAATGGCCTGTGAGGGGAACATTCTTTTTTTGATTTTTGCCGAAAGATACCCCTTGACAAAAGGGATGCTCTCTGATAGAATCGATACAATGTTTATAGGAAAACACTGTGATGGGATGAAGTAATTGGATCTCCGCTTTGCAGAGAGCTTCCGGTTGGTGCAAGGAAGCAGGCGCTCCAATGAAATACCTCCCGGAGTGGCCTGCCTGAATTCATAGTAGGGCGGGACGGGTGAGCCCGATATCGCTCCCCCAGAGGGCCCTTTTGGGGCCGAATCAGAGGTGGTACAGCGTTTGCTTTGACGCCCTCTGTCCAGAAATGGACAGAGGGCGTTTTTGTATGATTCTTTGAAAGGAGAGATCCCATGGAACAAGTGAAAATCACCTATTGGGGCCATGCCTGCTTCTGCCTGGAATCGGAAGGATTCCGTGTGGTGCTGGATCCTTATACGGATCATATGATCCCCGGCCTTCCGCCTCTGCGACTGGAGGCGGAGGCAGTGTATTGCAGTCATTGCCATGATGACCACAACTTTACCCAGGCTGTTTCTCTTGCGGCACCTGCGGAGCCTCCTTATTCACTGACAGAGCTGATGGTTCCCCATGACCATGCCAATGGCGCACACCGGGGAATGAACACCATCCGGATGTTCTCTTTTGGTGATCTCAAGATTGCGCATCTGGGGGATATCGGACGGCCTCTGACAGAAGAAGAGGGGAAGCTCCTTCAAAATCCGGACTGCCTCCTGATTCCGGTTGGCGGGTATTATACCATTGACCCCCTGGAAGCCTCGGAAATCATAAAGGTGCTGAATCCCAGAGTGGTGATCCCCATGCACTACAGAACAGCGCATACCGGGTTTTCTGAAGTTGCTCCTCTGGAGGAGTTTACCGGACAGTATTCCGGCGTACAGCAGGGAACGCAAACTCTGACCCTCACCAAGAAGACCCCCAATCAAATTCACATTTTACATTATGTAGACTAAGGAGAAATGAAATGAAACTGTATGACGAACTGGTTGCCCGTGGATTGATCGCCCAGGTAACCAACGAAGAAGAAATTCGGGAGATGATCGACAACGGCAAGGCTACATTCTACATTGGCTTTGATCCCACTGCCGATTCTCTTCATGTGGGACACTTTATGGCCCTGTGCTTGATGAAGCGTCTTCAGATGGCAGGAAACAGACCCATCGCCCTCATTGGCGGCGGTACGGCAATGATCGGTGACCCCTCCGGCCGCACGGATATGCGTTCCATGATGACCCGGGAAATCATCGACCACAACTGTGCCTGTTTCAAAAAGCAGATGGAGCGCTTCATTGAGTTCGGTGAAGGCAAGGCTCTGATGGTGAACAACGCCGACTGGCTGCTGAATCTGAACTATATTGACTTTATCCGGGATATCGGTGCTTGCTTCTCCGTCAACAATATGCTTCGTGCGGAGTGCTTCAAGCAGAGAATGGAAAAGGGACTGTCCTTCTTGGAGTTCAACTACATGCCCATGCAGTCCTACGATTTCTACTACCTGTACAAGAATTACGGCTGTAATATGCAGTTCGGCGGAAATGACCAGTGGTCCAATATGCTGGGGGGTACAGAGCT
>JARIBV010000098.1 GCA_029257335.1 Faecousia sp. | reverse complement strand
GAGCAAAACACCATGTTGCCCGCCCATAGCAGCCGGGAGCTGAATCGGGAGTTCCAGGAAAAACTGGTGGGAAAGATCGTGATGAAAGCCGCAACCACCCTGTTTTTGCCGGCACCCCTGCGGATTGCCCGGGTGCTGTGGCATGCCGTTCCGTTTATAGGAAGAGGACTGCGCTGCCTGGTGCACGGCAAGATGAAGGTGGAGCTGCTGGATGCCATCTCCATTGGCATTTCCGCAGCCCGGAGAGATTTTTCCACGGCGGGGTCTGTGATGTTCCTGCTGGAGCTGGGAGAGCTGCTGGAAGAATGGACACGGAAAAAATCCATTCAGGATCTTGCGCAGTGCATGTCCCTCAATGTGGATCGTGTGTGGATCCGTACCCCGGAAGGGGAAGTCCTGATCCCGATTTCCCAGGTCCGGACCGGAGATCAGGTCATCGTTCGTGTGGGCGGCATCATCCCCGTAGATGGTGTGGTGCTGGAAGGCGAGGCCATGGTCAACCAGGCTTCCCTGACAGGAGAATCCGTGCCAGTGGCCAAGCGCCCGGACAGCCCCGTATATGCCGGGACCATTGTGGAAGAGGGCGAGTGCGTCATTGAGGTCAAGCAGGAATCAGGCCGAAGCCGCTATGACCAGATCATCACAATGATCGAACAGTCGGAGCATATGAAGTCTGCCTCAGAGAGCAAGGCCTCCAATCTGGCAGATAAATTGGTTCCTTATACCTTTGTGGGAAGTATCCTCAGCTTTGCGCTGACCAGAAATGTGACCCGGGCCCTGTCCGTTCTGATGGTGGATTTCTCCTGTGCCCTGAAGCTGGCCATGCCCTTGGCGGTGCTGTCTGCCATGCGGGAGGCCGGCAAGGAGCATATCACGGTCAAGGGAGGTAAATTCCTGGAGGCAGTTGAACAGGCGGATACCATGGTCTTTGATAAGACCGGCACCCTGACCTATGCCTGCCCCAGGGTGGCAAAAGTGATTCCCTTCGGCGGATATGAAGAGGCGGAGATGCTGCGTCTGGCAGCCTGCCTGGAGGAGCACTTCCCTCATTCCATGGCCAATGCGGTTGTGGAAGAGGCAAAGCGCCGGGATCTCAAGCATGAGGAGTACCATTCCAAGGTGGAGTATATTGTGGCTCACGGCATTGTGAGCATGGTGGGAAATGAACGGGTCTTGATTGGCAGTGATCATTTTGTATTTGAAGATGAGCATTGCGTTATCCCGGAAGGGGAGCAGGAAAAATTCGATTCTCTGCAGGCCGGATATTCCCACCTGTATCTTGCCATCGATCATAAGCTGGCAGCCGTGATCTGCATTATGGACCCGCTGCGGCAGGAAGCGGCAGAGGTTCTGCGTACACTTCGCAGGATGGGGATTCAGAAGACGGTGATGCTCACCGGAGACAGTGAACGAACAGCCGCCGCCATTGCGGCCCAGGTAGGAGTGGATGATTTCTGTGCCGGGGTCCTACCGGAGGACAAGGCCAATTATGTAGCGGCCCTTCGCAAGGCGGGCCATACGGTAGTGATGATCGGTGACGGAATCAACGATTCTCCTGCGTTGTCCGAAGCGGATGTGGGAGTTGCGATCAGCGACGGTGCCGCCATTGCCCAGGAGGTAGCGGACATCACGATCTCAGGCGAAAGCCTCTGGGAGTTGGTTCGTCTTCGCCAGATTTCCACAGAGCTGATGAAGCGCATCCGTTCCAACTACCGCTTTGTTCTGGGCTTCAACGGAATGCTGATTGCCCTGGGGGTAGCAGGGGTTCTGATGCCGGCTGCATCTGCAACGCTGCACAATCTCTCCACTCTGGGGATCAGTATCCACAGCATGACGGCGCTGCCGCAGCCGGAACAGGGAAAAGAAACAGAATCATAATGCAGCTGTCAGGCAATACCATATACAAAGATAAAAGACAGTACTTATAACAGAAAAGGTCTGCCGCGGAATGGAAGTTCTGCGGCAGATCTTTTTGCATCATGAAGGACGTTTTTTATACAAGCAGGTTCCATAAATTGATATATATTGCATAGTACCTTTGCATAAAAGGATGATAGAATCACATAGGTACCATTATCTATTATAAAAAAGCTGTTGTTATTTCACGATATTGCAAAATAATATTTTTCTGTTTTATATAAAAAAGTACATTGTATTCATACGAATGTGTGTAATTATGCAAAAATCAGATACAATTTGGACAATAATCCGTGACGAAAGAAGCTTAACAATTTGATTACAATTCACCCAAATAAATCATTTATACAAAATCGGTTGACAGTGCAATGGGAAAAATATATCATATAAGCATGGTAATTCTGCAAAAAAATGTGGAAAATGCTGAAAATGGATTGAAAAGGGAGGTTCAATCCTGCAAAATGGACCTGCTTTCGGGCAGAGAAAGAAAGGGAGAAAAAAGATGGAAAAGAGTTTGTTGAACCGAGTACTTTCCTGGATGCTGGTTGCAGCCATCGTGTGCGGATTTGTCATTCCGGTGCAGGCTTCTGAGCAATCAGCAGGCGTACAATTCCAGCAGGTGGATAACAGCACCGTGACCGCAACACTGCCCGGCCATGCGCCTGTTGAATCCTCTCAGGAACACACCTATGCGGAAATGGATGAAGTGCGTGTCTCTATTGTTCTTGATAAAGCCCCCACCATGCTTGCCGGGTTTGAGCTGGAGGAGATTACCGAAGATGCCTCCGCCATGGCCTATCGGCTGGAACTGCAAACACAGCAGCAGAAGGTCACCGCCTCCATTGAGAAGCGTCTGGACCGGAAGCTGGATGTGGCATGGAACTTGACTCTGGCGGCAAACCTGATCTCTGCCAATGTACAATATGGTCAGATTGCGGAGATCGAGCAGGTCCCCGGCGTTCAGAAGGTCGTGATTGAGACCAGATATGAACCTGCCGTGGTGCAGCGGGAGGAAGCAAACGACCCCAATATGGCCACTTCTTCCAAGCAGATCGGCTCCGCCACTGCCTGGGCCACCGGTTATACCGGTGCAGGCACCCGTGTGGCCGTGATTGATACCGGCATCGATAAAACCCACCAGTCCTTCTCCGATGCGGGCTATCGCCACTCCCTGGCCTGCCTGGCAGAGGAAAAGGGGATGACACCGGAAGAATATGTAAAAACATTGAATCTTCTGGATGCGGACAAGGTAAGAGCAGTGTCTGACCAGCTGAATGTGAAGGTTGATCCGGACCAGGCCTTTATCAGCAGCAAGCTTCCCTTTGCTTACAACTATGTGGATCAGGACTATTATGTGACCCATGCGGAGGATGACAAGTCCGAGCATGGCTCTCATGTCAGCGGCATTGCAGCGGCCAATGCCTATATCCCCAATAAAGACGGCACCTTCGCCAAGGCGCTGGATGCTGTGAAGGTGCAGGGCGTTGCACCGGATGCGCAGATCATCACCATGAAGGTCTTCGGCAAAAAGGGCGGCGCTTACGATTCAGACTACATGGCGGCCATTGAGGATGCCATTGTGCTGGGATGCGATTCCGTCAATCTGTCTCTGGGCTCCGGCAATGCAGGTGATTCCTATGTCACCAATGCAGAATATCAGGCCATTATGGACAACTTGGAGAAGGCCGGTGTGGTGGTCTGCATCTCTGCGGGCAATAACAGCAACTGGGCCAAAAAGGCTATGACCGGCGGCCACCTGTACGCCGATGATATCAGCTTGCAGACCAACGGCAGCCCCGGCTCCTACACCAATTCTCTGTGTGTCGCCTCCGTGGACAATGACGGCACCACAGGTATGTTTCTTACGGTAGATGACCAGCTTATTGTCTACAATGAATCCAGATTTAAAAATCAGCCCTTGTCCACCCTGGCGGGGGAGCGGGAGTTCATCTTGATCGATGGCACCGGTACTCCTGAGGACTGGAAAGCGGTGGGCGATGCCATGAAGGGCAAAATCGTGCTTTGCGCCCGGGGCGGGATCTCCTTCGTGGAAAAAGGCAACAATGCGGTTGCAGCCGGTGCCAGCGCAACGATTATTTATAATAATGAGCCCGGCATCATCAATATGGACCTGACGGAGTATACCAATACAGAACCCATGGTCTCCATTCCACAGGCTGCGGGCAAAGCCATTCGGGAACATGCGCAGCCGGTTGCCGATGCCAACGGAACGGTCCTGTATTACAAGGGAACCATGACCGTGTCTGAGAAGGCCGGTTCTTCTCAGTATGACAGCGAATTTTACACCATGAGTGATTTCTCTTCCTGGGGTGTCCCCGGTTCTCTGGAAATGAAGCCGGAAATCACAGCCCCCGGCGGAAACATTTATTCAGTCTACGGTACCACCCCCCAGGGCGGCGGTTCAGACCAGTATGAAAATATGTCCGGCACCTCCATGGCAGCGCCTCAGATTTCCGGCATGGCCGCTCTGGCTGCTCAGTACATCCGTGCAAATGGCCTGGCAGAAAAAACCGGGCTGTCGCCCCGTCAGTTGGCTCAAAGTCTGCTGATGTCCACTGCGGAACCTATGGTCAGCGGAGAAAGTGGCAGCTATTTCCCGGTGATTCAGCAGGGCGCGGGTCTTGCAAATATCGCTTCTGTTATCAAGGCAGACAGCTATATTACCATGGACGAAAACGCCACCAAGTCGTTTGCAGACGGCACCACCCCGAAGATGCTGGCCAACGAGAACCAAGCCTGCTTCATCGGCTACGGTGGCATGTTGATGGAATCCTTCGTCGCCATCATGGCACTGGTTGCGGCCT
>JARIBV010000018.1 GCA_029257335.1 Faecousia sp. | reverse complement strand
GGAAGATAGGTAATGCCAACACAACGAGAGAACATTCCACCGGAATGTTCTCTTTTTTATGTCTATATAAGAAGGCGCCCCTTGGGCGGCAATACTTACCCTACTCGGGAAGATAGGTAACGCCAACACAGGAGAGAATATTCCATTGGAGTGTTCTCTTTTTTTATATCCAAATAAAAAGCTGTCCTTTGAATTGTGGTTTCTGATAATAGATGGAAGGAACCTATAAAAAGACAGTCAAATAGTAACGCCGCCGAAATCGGGCTTTCTCTCGATTTCGGCGGCGTTTTTAATGGTTATCCATGGCAGCGCCTGAGAATATAAATTCTGCGACAGGCCTCTGCTGGCGTGCTTTATTACACCAAACGGCTGCCTGCGGCAATGCCGTCATCCAGCATGACCAGATTCAGCTTGTCACCACGCTCGGCGCTGAGCAGCATGCCGCAGCTCAGCTGCCCCATCATCTTTCGGGGGGCCAGGTTGGTCACAGCCACCAGGGTCTTGCCCAGCAGCTCTTCGGGCTGATAGTACTTGGCAATGCCGGAGAGAATCTGCCGGGGGGTGCCGGTGCCATCGTCCAGAGTGAACTTCAGCAGCTTTTCGCTCTTTTTCACCTTTTCACAGCTGAGGACCTTCACTACGGTCATTTCTACTTTTTCAAAGGTATCGAAGGTAATTTCAGGCAGGGGCTCGGGCAGAGGGTCTTCCTGGGGAACGGCTTGGGCTGCAATGGCAGCTTCCAGTTCCTGAAGCTCCTTGTCCATATCGATCCGAGGGAACATGGCAGGGCCGGCAACGGTAGCCACATCTCTGGGCAGAATGCCAAAGGTGGTCAGGCTGTCCCAATCGGTTCTGGCACCACCCAGACGGGCAGCGATCTCATCGGCGGTGCCGGGCATGAAGGGCCGCAGCAAACCGGCGCAGATGCGGACGGTCTCCAGCAGGTTATACAGCACCCGAGCCAGCCGGGGGAAGTTGGCCTCGTCCTTTGCAAGGCGCCAGGGCTCGTTCTCGTCAATGTATTTGTTGGCGCGGCCGATGACCTTGAAAATCTCGCTGAGGGCATTCTGGAATGCGTACTTTTCCATCTGCTCCTCGTAGCGTCCGGCCAGACCGGAGACCATTTCAACAAGCTCTGCATCCTTTTCCGCATCCTCAGCCTGATCGGCCCGCAGAGATGCGCCGAAATACTTCTGGGCCATGGCAATGGTTCTGGAAACCAGGTTGCCCAGGTCGTTGGCAAGGTCGGTGTTGATGCAGGAGATCAGTGCTTCATTGGAGAAGTTTCCGTCGGAGCCAAAGGGGAAGGTCCGCAGCAGGAAGAACCGCAGGGCATCGGTACCATAGCGCTCCGCCAGCAGATAGGGATCAACCACATTGCCCTTGGATTTGGACATTTTGCCTCCGTCCAGCAGCAGCCAGCCGTGGCCGAAGACTTTCTTGGGCAGGGGCATGTCCATAGACATGAGCATTGCAGGCCAGATGATGGAGTGGAAGCGGACGATTTCCTTTCCTACAAAGTGGACATCGGCGGGCCAGTACTTTTCGTAATCGTCGCAATGGTCATTCAGGAAACCCAGAGCGGAGGTGTAGTTAAACAGAGCATCCAGCCACACATAGACCACATGGCCGGGGTCAAAGTCCACGGGAATGCCCCAGGTGAAGGAGGTGCGGGAGACGCACAGATCTTCCAGACCGGGGTCAATGAAGTTGTTCACCATTTCGTTGACACGGCTGCGAGGCTCCAAAAAGTCGGTATTTACCAGCAGATCCCGGACCTGCTGGGCGTACTTGGAAAGACGGAAGAAATAGGCTTCCTCCTGGGCGGGCTGAACCTCCCGGCCACAGTCGGGGCATTTGCCGTCTTTGAGCTGGCTGGCAGTCCAGAAGGACTCGCAGGGGGTGCAGTACATTCCCTCATAGGTGCCCTTGTAGATGTCGCCCTTTTCATACATCTTTTTGAAGACCTTCTGAATGGTCTCTACATGGTAAGAGTCGGTGGTGCGGATGAATCGGTCATAAGAAATGTTCATAAGCTTCCACAGATCCTTAACACCCTTTTCGCCTTCTACAATGTTGTCCACAAAGGCTTTGGGGGTGGTGTTGGCCTCTTTGGCCTTGGTTTCAATCTTCTGGCCATGCTCATCGGTGCCGGTGAGGAAGCACACATCAAAGCCGCGCATCCGTTTATAGCGGGCCATGGCATCGGTGGCCACGGTGCAGTAGGTGTGGCCGATGTGGAGCTTATCAGACGGATAATAGATGGGCGTTGTGATAAAGAAACGCTCTTTGCAGTGATCGCACATGAAAAATACCTCCTTAAAAATAGGGGAAAAGGGAATAAAAAACACCCTTGAGAATCCTCTCAAGGGCGGAAAAAGACCGCGGTACCACCTTGTTTTGCCCCGGCCTCACGGAACGGGACCTTATGAAGTCCGAAGACTTCCTGCGCATGGTAACGGACGCATCCGGCCCGGCCTAACCATTCAGCCGGACGACTCCGGGGCCATGTTCCTCCACCTTGCACCGTACCCCTTTCCACCAAGCCGGGGCTCTCTGAACGGGCCGTGGGTAAAGTACTCTTCCCATCTCTGCCTTTTCCAATATTTCATTATGGTATCATTTTTTCTGTACTTTGTCAACGGCTTATGGGCTGGCTTTTTTACAAAAAGTATCGTATAATAGTGGAGAATCCGGCTGAAAGCCGAACTAGGAGGACATTATGAACACATTGCTCCATATTTGCTGCGCCCCCTGCGCCAATCAGTGCATCGAGGCATTACGGGGAGAAGGCCAGAATGTTACAGGCTTCTGGTATAACCCCAATATTCATCCCTTCACGGAATATCGTTCCCGGCGCAACTGTCTCAGAGAGTACGCCGAGACTATTTCTTTGCCGGTGATTGAAAAGAACGACTATGGTCTTCGGCCTTTCGTCCGGGCGGTGGCTTCGGATATTGAGAACCGGTGTATTGAGTGCTATCGGATGCGCCTCTTTGAAGCGGCCAAACAGGCCAAAGAAGGGGGCTTTGACGGATTTACTTCCTCTCTGTTTATCAGTCCCTATCAAAAGCATGAGCTTATGGCCCAGGTGGCCCAGGAGGCGGCAGACACCTATGGGGTGGAGTTTGTCTATCGGGACTTCCGACCCTATTTCCGTGCCGGGCAGGAGAAGGCCAGAGAACTGGGCTTTTATATCCAGAAGTACTGCGGCTGCGTCTTTTCCGAGGAGGAGCGCTATCTCAAGGCTTCCAAGATCATTCGCTGAGTGGCGGGAAAAGCCATTTTGCAGATTGCCCGGGGCAGCAGAGAAAGATATAAGAAAAACCGGGGATTTCATTCAGACAAGACCGTGCAGATACAGATTGATAAAAGACTTTGGAATCGGCTTTCGGTGGCTGTGCTGGGTACAATCTGCATGGCGTATAAACCATATGCTGGGTAAGAAGATGAAGCGGAGGGCAAAATGAAGAAAATAGGGCTTTTAATTGCTGTGGAAATTGATAGCTTATTAGAATCAGAATTTATCCATGTTCAAATGGATCGAATTGGGAAATTCGATGTGTATATTTACGAAATAAATGGGAATCGGATGATAGCGATCCATTCTGGATGCGGTCAAATCAAGGCAGCTGCTGCTACGGAAATTTTGATTTCTGTCTATCAAGTTGATTTTATCATTAACTTTGGAATTGTGGGAGCACTGACAGAAGAGATCGGGCTGCAGCAGGTGTGTTTGGTGGATCATGTGGTTGATTATACCTTTGATACTTCAGAGGTAGATGGCTGTGAAATAGGCAGACATCTTGAGTATCCATCTGTTTATTTAAAAGCGGATGAGAGGCTGATTCAAAATGCATTACAAATCATTCCCGGCCTTCGTAGAGTGAACTGCGCTTCAGGTACTAAATTCGTGAGTACTGCGGAAGAAAAACAGCAGATTAACCGAGATTTTAACTGCGAAATAATAGAAATGGAGGCAGCCGGAATTCTTTTAACTGCGGATATGCACGGCGTTGGTGTTTTGTTTATTAAAGGGATTTCTGATAGCCTGAATGGAGGAAAAGAAGAATTTCTTGCAATGTATCGGAAGTCCTCAGATGTGTGTCTTAAAATTGTTACGCAGTTGTTGGAGCAGAATTTTAATTAGTATTCGCCTGCTTTTATACATGTAATATGTTCGCGCTTTAGTGAAGATGCTAAAAAGGATCGTGTTTTGCAATCCGGAAAGGAAAATATGTCCCCGGCTTTCAAAATTACAGACCGCTGGAAGGGCGATTCAGGCGGCAGTCTGCTCGTTCTCATTATGCCGGAAATGACCTGCCACGGACAGTACTACCTGCACCCAGGCAAAGCCGATGTTTCCTTCACTGAAGCTGATCCCGGCGGCCACTGCCCCAATACAGCTCCGGCCAGCCGGAAAATTGTTCCCAAAAGTCTTTTCTTTTCCATAGGACAATCCCTCATATTTTATGGATTTTCGCATCACAAATGGTTGCAGTGCGGAAAAGAATGCCTGCTTTTATCAAGGTGGTTATTCTGAACTAACTTGGCGGTGCCGTTATACCACAACGGGTATCGGTAAGTCAACACAATGTATAAAAGGAGCCAGCTCTGAAAGAGGGCGGGAATTGTGTGGGAAGGGCAGCACACGCAGGAATCGTTTCTGCCTAAAATGATTGACAACCGCCTCGATTTGTGAGACAATAAATCAAAATTTGGGCCCTGCGGGGCCAGTTTTACAGGAGGAAGGAATCCATATGTTCCAATCCAGAACCCATAACTGCGGCGAGCTGCGCCTTTCCGACGCCGGCAAGCAGGTGACTCTCACCGGCTGGCTGGAAAATGTCCGGGAAGTGGGCGCCAACTTTGCATTCCTGGTCCTGCGGGACTTCTACGGTACCACCCAGGTGGTGGTGGAGACCGAGGACATGATGAAGATCATCAAGTCCATCAATAAGGAATCCACCATTTCCGTCACCGGCACCGTCCGGGAGAGAGCCAGCAAGAACCCCAAGCTCCCCACCGGTGACATTGAGGTGGCTCCCACGCAGATTGCTGTGCTGGGCAAGTGCCACCACAATCAGCTGCCCTTTGAGATCAACAAGTCCAGAGAGGCCGACGAAAATACCCGTCTTAAATACCGCTATCTGGATCTGCGGAACCCCGCCGTCAAGAATAATATCATTCTGCGGTGCAATGTGGTTGCCGCCATTCGGCAGGCCATGACCGAGCATGGGTTCCTGGAGATCACCACCCCCATCCTCACCAGCTCCTCTCCTGAGGGCGCCCGTGACTATCTGGTGCCTGCCCGGAACCATCCCGGCAAGTTCTATGCCCTGCCTCAGGCTCCTCAGCAGTTTAAGCAGCTGCTCATGACCTCTGGTTTTGACCGTTATTTCCAGATTGCGCCCTGCTTCCGGGATGAGGATGCCCGTGCTGACCGGACTCCCGGCGAGTTCTATCAGCTGGATATGGAAATGGCCTTCGCCACGCAGGAGGATGTGCTCACCACCCTGGAAGAGGTCCTGCGGCCTGTGTTCCAGAAGTTCGGTAAGTATGAGCGGGTCTCTGAGGCCCCCTTCCGCCACATTCCCTTCAATGAGGCCATGGAGCGCTACGGCTCCGACAAGCCCGATCTGCGAATCGATCTGGAAATTCAGGACGTCACCAATGAGGTGCAGGGCTGCGGCTTCGGCCCCTTTGAGAATGCCACCGTCAAGGCCGTGGCCGTGGACAACTTCGATCAGGGAAGAAAGTGGATCGATAAGCTCCTGGCCGATGTGGAAGTCACCACCGGCAACAAGGCCTGCTGGGTCAAGGTGGACGAGAACGGCAGCTTTACCGGCGGTGTGTCCAAGTTCCTGGCAGACTGCAAAGATGCCATGACTGCCAAGCTGAATCTGAAGCCCGGTTCCTTTGTCTGCATGGCTGCCGGCAAGAAGTCTGCTGCCCAGAAGACCGCCGGCGTGATCCGGAAGCTGATGGGCACCCGGATTCCCGGCCACTTTGACGAGAATCAGTACGCTCTGTGCTGGATCGTGGATTTCCCCATGTATGAGATGGGCGAAGAGTCCGGCCAGCTGGAGTTCTGCCACAACCCCTTCTCCATGCCTCAGGGCGGCGTGAAAGCGCTGGAGGATGCCCAGGGAGATGTGGAAAAGCTGCTGCAAATCAACGCAAACCAGTATGACCTGGTGTGCAACGGCTATGAGACCGCCTCCGGCGCAGTCCGGAACCATGATCCTGAGATCATGGTCAAGGCTTTCCAGCAGGTGGGTCTGGGGGAAGAGGATGTGAAGGCCAAGTTCCCCGCCATGTACAACGCCTTTACCTATGGCGCTCCTCCCCATGCCGGTGCAGCCCCCGGAATTGACCGGATCGTGATGCTCCTCACCGGTGAGGAGTCCATCCGTGAGGTCATTACCTTCCCCATGAACAAGAATGCACAGGACCTGATGATGGGTGCTCCCGGCTGCGTCGAGCAGAAGCAGCTGGATGATGTCCACATCAAGATCAATGTGGAAGAGTAAGACAAGCGCATCCGTGGAATGAAAAAGATCACCCGGTACACAGGGATTTTTCTGGGTACCGGGTGTTTTTCTATGGAAATTATGGTTCTTCATGCTATAATCAGGGTTAGAAAACCGGAGCGGGGGAGAGAGGAAATGGAAAACTGGTTTACTATATTCAACAGGCGTTTGCCGGATTGGAAAAAGAAGGAAGGCTTCGGTAGGGGCAGGGCCTCTTTGAATTTGGCGCATTTCAACTTCATATCTGATCTTGGAATAAAATAGCTGCCATTTATGGATAAAAGGAACCGCCTCTGGACATTCTGAATATGAGAATGTTTTGGAGGCGATTTTATGGATTTTTTGAACTCGGAGACCAGAATCAACCTGGCCCGGGCCTTTGCCGGAGAATCTCAGGCAAGAAACCGATATACCATTTATGCACAGGTTGCCCGAAAGCAGGGGCAGGAGCATCTGGCCCGGATTTTTGAACAGACCGCAGACAATGAACGGGCCCATGCGGAGGAGTTTCTGGAGGCCATGAAGGACCTGGGTCATCCGGCCCAGGAAAATGTGAATCTGGATGCGGGATATCCCTTCCCCCTGGGCAATACGGTGGAAAATCTGGGATTTGCCGCCCACGGGGAGGAAGAGGAGTTCACACGGATCTATCCCGCTTTTGCGCAAACGGCCCGACAGGAGGGGTTTCCTCAGGTGGCACAGCTTTTCACCATGATTGCATCTGTGGAGCAGACGCATCATAAGACCTTTTTGCAGTATGAGTTCCAGCTCAATCAGGGAACCATCTATGATAAGCCGAAGGCGGTGCAGTGGAAGTGCCTCAACTGCGGCTATACCTACACTGCCACAAGCCCGGCGGAGCATTGTCCTGTGTGCCGGAAGCCTAAAGGATGGGCAGAGGCCAAGGAGGAGCAAAGGGAATAACGCCGTAAAAACCGGGGGGTCTGCCACCAAAAGAGGCAGACCCCCCGGTAAGTTTTGACTCAGGTTTCGCTGGAAAGCAGATCCTGAAAGAGATCGGGGCGATAAACGCCCTGGGCAATGAGACGGCGGAAGGCCTCTGCCACAGCGGGCTGATCCTCATGGTAGGTCACACCGAACCACTTGTCCTGCGTGGGCAGAACCTGCACCCGGACCTTTCCTGCCTTGAGAAGCTGGTCCACAAAAATGGGAATCAGGAACTCATCCTTGCACGGATTCAGGTCGGGATTTTTCAGGAAGGCACAAAAGCCCTGCTCCAGCTCATGAAGGAAGGCCGGTGTCATGGCCCACATATTCATGGATACATAGCATTCAGGATCCAGAGGCAGGAAGCTGCCGTCGGCCTGTTTGGCACCGGGGCCCTGAGGAAGCTTCATAATGTTGCGGGTCTCGTTGACTCCCTCCAGATAGCCCTGGGCATCCACCTGACACACGCCCCGGGTCACGCCGCCGAAATCAGACAGCGTGTTACGCAGGACAAAACCTGCCAAAGCAAATTCAAAGGCACGGCTTTCGTCGTAGTTTTGCAGGAAGTGATAGAGCTGCACCATGGCCTCTTTTCCGTAGTAGTCATCGGCGTTGATGACGGCAAAGGGCTCATGGAGCACTTCCCGGCAGGCAAGCAGGGCGTGCCCAGTTCCCCAGGGCTTTACCCGGTCCTCCGGAACCTGGAATCCCTGCGGCAGGTCCCGGATGTCCTGATAGGCATAGGCAACTTCTACCCCAAGGGTTTGGCAAATGGCTTCGATCCGGTTGCCGATGACCTCCCGGAAGTCCGCCTCAATATCCCGGCGGATGATAAAGACGATTTTATTAAATCCTGCTTCGATTGCATCGTGAATGGAATAATCGATGATAATTTCCCCTGTTGGGCCCACAGGCTCCAGCTGTTTGATTCCTTTTCCGTAGCGGGCACCGATCCCGGCGGCCAAGATGACCAATGCTGTTTTCATAATACCCCTCCTGTTCAGCCGGATTTTTTATATCAAGGCTGATTAGTTCGGATATTATATCACATCTTGCAGAAAAATTCTACTGAATGGAGAATGAGAAATAAAATCTTTTATAGCTGTCTTTACAGAATGTTGATAAAAAGAAAGGGAAGGTATTGTATACTCTTATTATATAACTCCATAGGAGATGATACGAGATGGCATTTGTAGAGTTTAAGGATGTGGGGAAAACCTATGGCACCGGACAGGTTCAGGTACAGGCCCTGAAAAACGCCAGCTTTGAAGTGGAAAAAGGGGAGCTGTGTGTGATCGTAGGTCCCTCCGGTGCGGGAAAAACCACACTGCTGAATATTTTGGGAGGGATGGACACTTTGACCACCGGGCAGGTGTTTCTGGACGGACAGGAGATTTCCGGCTACCAGAAGCGGCAGCTTACCACCTATCGGCGGCAGGAGGTGGGATTTGTGTTCCAGTTTTATAACCTGGTTCAGAATTTGACCGCGCTGGAAAATGTAGAGCTGGCCAGCCAGATCTGCAAAAATCCTCTGGACCCGGCTCAGGTTCTGAAGGATGTGGGCTTGCAGGACCGGATGAAGAATTTCCCAGCCCAGCTTTCCGGCGGAGAACAGCAAAGAGTGGCAATCGCCAGGGCCTTGGCGAAGAATCCGAAGCTCCTGCTCTGCGACGAACCCACAGGCGCTCTGGACTATCACACCGGCAAAGCCATTTTGAAGCTTTTGCAGGACACGGGCCGTTCCACGGGAATGACCATTATCATTATTACCCACAATTCCGCCCTGACCGATATGGCCGACCGGGTGATCCATGTAAAAAATGGAACTGTGGCCTCCACCGCAGTGAATCCCAATCCCAGGCCTGTTGCGGAGATTGAATGGTGAAAAAGACGGCAATGGGGCGGGATTTGCGCCGTTCGATCCGAAAATCAATGGGGCGGTTTCTGGCCATTGTGGCCATTATTGCCCTGGGTGCAGGCTTTCTGGTGGGACTGCAGGTGACGACCCCGGCGATGCTCTCTACCCTGCAGGACTATGTGGACAGCCAAGCCATGTTTGATCTTCGGGTGTTAAATCCCTATGGCTTTACCCAGGAGGAAGTGGAGGCTCTTGGGCAGAGACCGGAACTGAGAAGCGCCGAAGGGGCGGTATCCGTGGATTTGCTGATGCTCCCCCAGGGGGCGGAAAGAGAAATGGCCATTCGGGTCATGTCCATGCCCGGAGAGATCAATGTGCCCATGATCACAAAGGGACGGCTTCCCCAGAGGCCGGGAGAATGTCTGGCAGACAGCCTGTATTTTTCGGAAAAAGCACTGGGAACCACCATTTCGGTATGCCCATCCAATAAGAAGGAGTCCCTGGACTGGGTGAAGGAGCGGGAGCTGACCATCGTGGGCCTGTGCACCTCCCCTTTGTTCATGAACTTTGAACGGGGCAGCACCACAGTGGGCAGCGGTGCCATTGCAGCATATCTCTATGTGGCAGACGGGACTCTGGATACGGGTGGGGTTTATACGGATGTGTATCTGAAGCTGGATCAAGATCACACCATATATTCCCCGGAATATGAGGCGTTTTTGGAGGACTGGGAGAAGGATCTGGAGCCTCAGGCCCAGGAGCTGGCCCGGAAACGCTATGATACCCTGGTGGAGGATGCTTCCCGGGAGCTTGAAGAGGGATGGGCGGAGTATTCCAAGGGGATGAACGAATACGAAGCGGGGCACTATGAAGCGGTCTCTCAGCTGCGTCAGGGATGGCGCACCTTGCAGGAAAACAAGAAGCTTCTGGATGAACAGGAAACGAAACTGCCGCAAGGATACAAGGCCATAGAGGAGGCCGAGGCCAAGCTGACGGAAGGGGAAACGACCCTGGCGAGCAACCGGGTGCAGCTGCAGCAGCAGAAGGCAGCGGCCTATGAAGAACTGGCAAAAAATGAGGCCAAGCTGACGGAAAACCGAAATAAGATCCAGGAGGGGCTGCGTCAGCTGGAGGCAGGACTTCCCAAGCTGGAAGCGGGCCTTGCCCAGGTTGACAGCGGTTTGCAGCAGATCGAGCAGGCCCAGGGCCCTCTGGAAATGAGCCTGAATCTGGCAAATGCCGCCCTCAGCAGTGCCCGGGAGCTTCTGGAAAAAGTGGAACAGGCGCTGGAAGAGAATCCGGAGGACCAAAACCTTCTCCTGACCAAGGCAGAGCTGGAGGCCAAAATTCCGGAGATGGAAGCCCAGGTGGCCGATCTTGAGGCCAAACAGGCCCAACTTACAGAAAAAAAGCAGGAGCTGGAGGCCACGAAGGCGGAGTTGGAAGCTCAGCGGCAGGATCTGCTGGATAAGAAGCAGGAGGCGGAAAGCGGCCTGGCCCAGATCGAAGACGGCTTCTTCAGTCTCCAGTCTGCCCGCAATCAGGCAGATGACCGCTTCGCAGCGGCGGAGGCCACCCTGACCGCTGCGCAGATGGAACTGGAAAACGGGAAAAAAGAGCTGGAAAGCAACCGGGCCAAGCTGGCCTCAGGAGAGGCCCAGCTGAAAGAGGGCCGTGCCAAGTGGCAAGAGGGCTATCTGAAATTCCGGGAGGGGCTCACCAAGGCCATGGAGCAGCTGGGCCAGGGAAAGCGGAAGTTGGAGGCAAGCCAATACCTTCTGGAAACCGGTGCCCGAAAGCTGGAAACCATGGCGCTTCCGGAGGTGTTTCTGCTGGACCGGAATACCAATGTGGCCTATGTCTGCTATGAAAGTGACAGCTCCATTGTGGAAAGCGTGGGAAGGGTATTTCCTCTGTTCTTCTTTGCGGTGGCGGCGCTGGTGTGCCTCACCACCATGAGCAAGATGGTGGATGAGGAGCGGACTCAAATGGGTGTCATGAAGGCCCTGGGCTACAGCAGCTGGGACATCAGCAAAAAATATCTGTTCTATGCAGGCAGTGCTTCGCTGATCGGCTGCATCATCGGCGTGGCCTTTGGCTCCGTGGTGTTTCCCACGGTCATATTTAAAGGATATCAGATCATGTACCAGTTCAGCAGCCATGTGAGGCTGACATTGGATCCGTGGCAGTGCATCTGGATTTGCGGCGGTTTTACCCTGTGTATGCTGTTGGTGAGCTGGCTTTGCTGCCGGAAAGAACTGAATGAGGTCCCCGCGGAGCTGATTCGTCCCAAGAGTCCCAAGGCAGGAAAACGGCTGATTTTAGAGCGGCTGCCCATTTGGAAGCACCTGAGCTTCCTGAGAAAGGTTGCCATTCGGAACATCTTCCGGTATAAAAAGCGGCTGATTATGATGTTGGTGGGCGTGGGTGGCTGCACGGCCCTGCTGGTGACGGGCCTGGGCTTCCGGGATTCCATTGTGGATATCGCCTCTCAGCAGTTCAGCGAAGTGACCCTCTATGATATGGCAGTGACCTTTGCCCATGGGCAGGAGGAGAGCAAACAGGAGGCCTTCCGCACGGCCATGAAGGAAAGCTGCGAAGATGCCCTGTTCCTCCACGAGAGTATGGCAGACCTGACCGCCGGGGGAAAGACCAAGAGCGTGCAGATGCTGGTAACGCAGGACAGTCTTGAGGGTTTCGTGAATCTCAACCGCAAGGGAGAGCCGGTCCCCATGCCCGGGCAGGGAGAGGCCCTGATTAGCAACGGCCTGGCCCGCAATCTGGGTCTGGAGGCGGGGGACTCTCTGACTGTGCGCACCACGGATATGGAAGAGCTGAATCTTGTGGTGGGAGGCGTCTATGACAATATCATCAACAACTATGTGATCCTGTCTCAGGACACGGCGGCAGAGCAATGGGGCCATGAGGCTGAGAAAAACACGGCCTATGTGACGCTGCTGCCGGAGAAGGACCCCTATGAAGCCGGCGCTCTGGCGGGGACGCAGGAGGATGTGGTGTCCACCCTGGTCAGCCGGGATATGAACAATCGCATCGAGACCATGATGAACAGTATGAACTATATCGTGGCGCTTATTGTGCTGTGTGCGGCGGCGCTGGCCTTCGTGGTGATCTATAACCTGACGAACATCAACATTACGGAACGGGTCCGGGAGATCGCTACCATCAAGGTGCTGGGCTTCTACCCCATGGAAGCGGCCTCCTATGTGTTCCGGGAGGGGCTGGCCCTCACGGCCATGGGCTGTGTTGTGGGTCTGGGGGCCGGTAAGCTCCTGCTGAACTTCGTGATCCGCCATATTCGGGTGGATATGGTCTACTTTACCCCCCAGGCATCGGTCGTTACCTATTTGCTGGCGGCGGTTCTCACCTTTGTATTTTTTGCCCTGGTGGATGTGCTGCTGTACTTCAAGTTGGAAAAAATCAATATGGCAGAGGCCTTGAAATCGGTGGAATAAGGAACCGGGGCTGTCTCAATCAATCTGAGACAGCCCTTCGTTCTGCCATAGAGCGCCGAAGCGGAAAAATACTTGACTTTTTGATAGCGTATGCCATAAAATGGAAAGAAATCGGTTTATTTTGACTGCCCGGTGACATCCTATGCAGGGAGCGGGGCGGTCTGCGCCTGTGTGGAAGAAAGGAAGAAAGTGATGTTGTCTGCCATACAAACTCTGGACGAAAGCATTCTTTTGTGGATTCAGGACCATGTCCGACTGATTACCTTTGACCCTCTGGTGGAGTTTTTTACCACTTTGGGAAATGCAGGAATCATATGGATCGTGCTGTCTGTTGTACTGGTGTGCAAAAAATCTACCCGAAAGGCGGGGCTCCTGTCGGGATTGGCCCTGCTGTTTGGTCTGCTCTTTGTGAATCTGGGGCTGAAGCCCCTGGTGGCCCGCCCCCGTCCCTATATGACCATGGAGCATCTGGTGCCCCTGCTGACTTCCTCGGACCCCAATTCCTTCCCGTCCGGCCATACCTGCGCTGCCTTCGCTGCGGGTATGGTATGGGCCAGAACCCTGCCGGAAGGATGGATGCGGAAAACGGCAGTGGTGCAGGCCGTACTCATGGGCCTGTCCCGGCTGTATGTAGGGGTACACTATCCCACCGATGTGCTGGCAGGGGCACTGGCCGGCAGCTTGGGGGCGTTTTTGGCCCTGACCATCGGGCGGCGGTTTTGGAAGAAGTCCGGGTGTGCACAGGAGGTCCCGGAGGAAAACAGTGCGCCGCAAAAGAGCATGGAAAGTGAATAGTTATACAAAATGACCGCTGCGATCCGGCAGCGGTCATTTTTTGCCGTGCAGAGAAAAGTCCACGCATCGGGGACAGATATGGGGGGATAACTGGGTTTTTTAGGGAAATATCCTTCCAATATGGACAAAACTCACCAAAAATGTATGGGGAAATTTAGGGAAAAATGGGGTTGACGGGTACCGGTAAATATGGTATAGTGGCGGGCGTGTGCAAGGGCTCACCTTGCAAAAAATATGATTACATTTTTGGGAGGATGTTTAACATGAAAAAGTTTTTCGCGTTTTTGATGTGCATGGCTATGGTTTTCTCCATTGCTGTGGTAGCACAGGCTGCTTCCAACCCCTATGAGGTGGAAAAGCTGGGCATGTCCCTTGAGATTCCGGACACCTTTGAGGTCGTCACCGAGTCTGAGGATCAGAACACCTATCTGGTGGCCAATGCCAAGGAAGGCGATGCAAAGATCACCGTTACCATGGTTGCTTCCGATGCTGCGGACCTGCAGGAGATGAACCGCAAGGAACAGACCCAGGTGGCTTCCGCCATGTACAGTGTTTATGAAGAGCAGGGTCTCACCGTCAGCAAGTATAATCTGTACAACAACAAGACCACCACATTCATCCGTGCGTTCTATAACAATGCAGACAAGAGCCTGTGCGGCCTGAAGTATTACACCGTTTTGGGCGGCAAGCAGTACGAGATCATCCTGGAAAAGAACGGCGAGATCGTGACCGATGATGAGCTGATGATGCGTGAGGTGGTGGACAGTGCCGTGTTTGGCGCCAAGGCTGAGACTGCCGGCAACACCGATTCCACCGAAGCTGCCGGCGAGACCAAGGCCGACAAGACTGCTGAGAACGACACCCAGGGCAACAGCAATCTGGTTCTGCCCATTTCCATCGGCTGCGGCGTTCTGGTTCTGATCGTGGTTGTGGTTGTGGTTCTGAAAAAGAAAGGCAGCAAGGACTAAGATTCAAGGCTTGCTCCAAAATCTGTCATGAAATACATCTGTGAGGTGCTGTTGATCACAGCACCTCACATGTTTTTTCGGGAAAACAGACGCATCGAGCCGACATTCGGACCAATATGCCCCAAAGGCCCAGACATGCAGGAAATGTCCGGGCCTTTGGGGCATAATGCATATTTTAGGCATTAGGCAGGAAGATCCCGGCAATCAGCCTCCGGCTGGGGGGTTATTCCTCTGCAATCACGGTCAGCGTGTAGGGGCTGTCCTCCACCAGCCGGAAAGAATCCACAAGCCCCGGAGTAATCAGCACCTCGTTGCGGTCCGTCACCAGAATGGCTTCAAAATCCCGGTGCTCCCGCCAGAAGTCCGCGGCCTGTTCCGGCCCCATAATGAAGAGGGCTGTGGATAACGCATCGCAATAGACCCCCTGTGCACCAATGGCAGTTGCGGAAAGCAGACCGTTTTTTGCCGGATATCCGGTTTTTGGATCGATGATATGCCAGTAGACCGTGCCATCCTCCCCTTCAAAGAACCGCTCGTAGCCTCCGGAGGTAATCACCGCTTGGTCGGCGGCGGAAAGAATGCCGAAGTAGCTCTCACCCTGGGGGTCCTTGATGCCGATGCGCCAGAGACTGCCATCGGGCTTGGTTCCCAGCATGTGCACGTTGCCTCCCAGATTGAGCACCGCAGAGCGGACGCCTTTTTCCCGCAGCAGCTGAATCAGACGGTCGCTGGTGTAGCCCTTGGCCACACTGCCCAGATCGATCTTCATCCCCTCCGGCAGGGTCACGGTCTGCGTGGCGGCGCAATAGGAAATCCTGGAATAGTCCACATGCTCCAGCAGGGAAGCAAGCTCCTCCCGGGAAGGGACCTTGTGGGTGCCTGTGGTGAACCCCCAGGCCTGCACAACGGGATAAATGGACAGATCCAGAGCACCGCCGGTTTTTTCGCAAAGGTCCAGGGCCTGTTCCAAAAGCTCCGCAGTGCTGGGAGACAGGGCGGCGGAGCCTGTGGCATTGGCTTGGTAAATTTCACTGCCGGAATCCGTGGTGGACAGGCTGCTTTCCAGCTGAGACACCAGCTGGGCGGCCTGTTCCATGAGGCTGTCATCTTCGGTGTAGACGGATAGATCCATTACCGTGTCCATGGCAAAGAGTTTTGAGGTTTTGGCCTCCGGGGTGGCGGGGGCTTTGGCACAGGCGCTGAATGTCAGGACCATGCAAAGGGGCAATAAAAGCTTACGAAACATAGAAGTCCTCCCCATATTTATTTGATAAAAACCATACAGCGGAATATTCAGAGCGCTTCAGCCTCTCTGATGCTGCTTAGGATATCGCCGCAGACGGCGTTTGTCAAGGCAATCTGCAAGACTTATGCAGTTTGTCTAAACTAACTGAAAAAACAGAAAAAACTTTATGAAACATTCCTGTTCCCCGTTGATTGACTATTTTTTAGGCAAATGATATAATTTATAAAAAAGTTAGTTACGACTAACTTTGAAAAGCACCTTTTTCATGTGTCCGGGTACAACCCCACATGGAGGAGGAATTTTTAAGCGCTTTTATGCAAAAGAAAAAGGAGGAACTCAGATTGTTTAAACGCACGCTCACAATCATGCTGGTTGCAGCCTTGCTGGTAACTACGGTTTTCGCAGCCTCTGTGTCAGACTTTACGGATTTTCCCACCGATTGGTCCGCAGAAGCGATGGCACACGCCGTGGAAAACGGGTTGCTGGAGGGCAGCGACAACAAAATCAATCCCTCGGGAAAATTGACCCGCGCGCAGATGGCTGCCATTATGGCCCGGGCATTTGGTGCCACTGCCACCGCCCCTCTGGATCAGTATCACGATGTTCGGGAGGATGCCTGGTACTATGAGGAGCTTTCCTGCGCCGTTCAGATGGGCGCACTGGAAGGATACCAGGGAGCCATGCGCCCCAATGCCCCCATCACCCGCCAGGAGGCATTCGCGGTTCTGGCCCGCCTGTTTGTTCTGAGCAGCAAAGACACTTCTGTCCTCGACCGGTTTACCGATGGCGGCGAGACTGCTGCCTGGGCCAAAGAAGAGGTGGCAGCGCTGGTGGAGGCCGGCTATGTAGAGGGCAACCATCTGAACAGGCTGAAGCCCAACAGCAGCATCACCCGTGCGGAGTTTGCCCAGGTCATGGATAATATGGTGTCTTCCTATGTGGATGTGGATACTGTGTTGGGATCTTCCGTGAATGGGAATGTGATGGTTCGCACCAATGGAAAATCCCTGAAGGACCTCACTATCCACGGGGACTTGGTTCTGGCAGACGCTGTGGCCTCTGCTGACCTTACCAATGTCACCATTGAAGGCCGCCTGGTGATTCGCGGCGGAAGTCAAGCGCTGAATCTCAGCGGCGTTCAGGCGAAAGAGACTGTCATTGACAATCCCAATGACATCACCCGCCTCACCGTCTCTGACTGCCGGCTTGGCACCGTTCGTCTGCACAGCGATGTGATGGTCAAAGGCGAGCTGGACAACATTGTGGAAGAGGGCGGTCATGTCATTGAAGAGGACGAAACCACCCCGGAGCCCACCAAGCTGGTGGAGCAGGTCCGTCTGGTGGATATGGGCTGGTCTCAGTTTGTTGCCGTTCAGTTTGCCCAGGGTTACAGCCTGGATACTTGCACCCTGACGGTAGACGGAGTGGAGATCAACGAGGCGGTCACCCCCGTTTCCGATGACGGCTCCATTGTCAAATGGGAAATCACCGATCTGGGCCATGCCCAACTGGTGCTCTCTGACGGTACGGATTCTCAGACCGTCCCTCTGGGCGAGGGCGGGGGTGCCGCACCCCAGGTGGTGAAAGGGACCGCCCCCGACTTCTTCCTTCTGAATGGTCCCGTCTATGTGTGGGACTACCACCTGACCAACTATGACAATGCCGGCAACATTCGTGTAGAGCCTGCCAAAACCACCTTTGCACTGCATGGGCAAGACGCTCATACCATTGCACACTACAGCCCCGATGCCATCATCCATGAGGACCCTGACCACTTCGGCAAGGTCACCGGCACCGTGGAGCTGATGTTCAACTATGCCAAAGGCACCGAAGCGGAGAAGGCGTTCGTTGACGGCATCACCGATGTGGATCTGGTGTCCTTCCAGGAGTACAAGCAGACCCTCAATGACGAATTGGAATATGCGCTGGAAACGGACTTTGTCCACGGAGATCATACCGTGGCCTGCATCAAGGTACCCGTTGGCCAGAAAAACTTCTCCTCCAACGGCCGCTACAGACTGCGTGTGACCTCCAATGGCACTGCTTATCTGTTCCCCATCCATCTGGTCAACGAGGTCGTTCCGACCATGACCATCACCAGTGACAGTGGTCACACCGGGAAGGAAGTCCACTTCCGCATCAGCAATATGACCTACGGCATCACCTCTCCCGTCTATCGGGTGGAGCTGACCAATCCCGCCGGAGAGACCTCCCAGCTGGCAAAGTTTGACGACTGGTTCCTGCACGGGGATATTTTGGTGCTGTATAACGATCGTACCAACCATTTCCCCGTGAGCGGCAACTATACGGTCAAGGTCTGGGCCGACGGCTTCCAGCCCTTTGAGAAGACCTTCCATCAGACTGCCTTTGCCGAGGCAGCCCCCAAGGCAGCTGCCGTGGATGCCATTTCCACAGCCAGCGTGGGCGGCGGCGGTTCTTCCGGCGGAGAAGGCGGCGGCGACTCCAATCTGATGAATGCCAATCTGATCCTGAATACAGATCTTTTGGTGAACGCTGAGATTGTGAAAGCCATGGGCTTTGACAATGCAGCCGCTTTGGGCGTTGCCAAGCGGTGGGAGACCATGGAGCCTCTGTATGTTTTTTACCAGGGAGCAGAAACCGTCTATTCCTATGAGGGCTATTATGATGCGGTGAACACCGCAAAAACCCAGGGCAAGCACCTGAGTTTTGCACAGTATACGGAATCGGAGTCTGCCGTGACTACCCAAAACCGTCCCTACGCAGTGAAGTACATTCTGGAAGATAACCTTCTTGGCAGCGTCTCCAGCTTCCAGGAGGCAGTGGGAAAGACCGCACCTGCACTGATTTTGTCTGCTCAGACGGAGAAAATCGCCACCTTTACCTGTGAGGATCGGGAGTATCTGTCGAAACTGGCAGAAGGGGAGCTGTTCCTGAACACCACATATCCGGCTCTGCCTGCGTCTGCATATGTTGTGGACACCGAAGCGGGCACCCTGACGCTGAACACCGTGAAGGTGGGCAGAAATACCCTGAATCTCCGTGTCCCCGGCTACAAGTCCAAGGAAGTGGTTTTTGAAATCGGAAAGGTGCTGGAAGAGGTAACGCTCACCGCTGCGGATATTGCCAAGGGAAATCCTGCGGTGATTACTTGCGGCGCAGAACATGACACCTGCGATTTCTTCGCCAATATTGTCTCTGTGAAGCTGATTGCCCCCAATCACGCAGAGCGAGTGGTTCTGCGTGAAGGCAGCGAGAGTTTCTTTTCTAAAATGGGCTATACCGTGGAAGGTTCCGTTCTCACCATTGGAAAAGACATCTTCAATGAGCGCTTTGCGCAGAAGGAAGACGGCACCTTCCAGACCGGAACATACAAGGCGGTTCTCACCGCATCCTACTATGGAGAAAAGACGGTCACATTCCAGGTGACGGATACGAAGGAACCCATCGATCCATCTGAGGGGCAGGATGCACCGGCTCCCCGGAAAATCGAAAAACAGTTCTATACCCAGGATTACCAGCTTGTCTTCGGCATGGGTCAGGACCAGTACATGAAGGCAATTTCCAATGTGACGGTCAATGAGGAAAAGGCAGAACATAAGGTGAGCAATGTCACCGATGGCGTCCTCACAATTCCCGCAGCAGCCATGAAAAAGGATGCGGAAAACCTGGTGGTGATTTCCGCAAATGGCTATAAGAATCTGGTCATTAAGGTTGCTGTGGATGCCAACGGCCAGCCCACGCTGAAGCCTTCCGAGCCCACAGAGCCCGGAACGCCCGACACCCCCGACACAAGCCTGGCCGCTCCCGTGGTGAAAATCATCACCGAGGATGGAATTGGCCCCGGCAAACACCACAAGCTTGCTTTTGAGCAGTATGAAAACATTACCGCCTATCTGAATGCAGTTACCCGCATCACCATTGACGGTACTGAGCTTACAAAAACGGCAACGCTGTGGAACAGCCGGAATTCCTATGCACTGTCTGTGGTCAACAGCAGCCAGAGTGTCTATGCGTACGACAGCATCGACTTTTCGGAGGACTGCTTCGGCAAAGGCGAGGTCACTGTGACCATCACTGCAAAAGGCTATGAGGATTTGACCTTTCGTGTGACAGATGGGACCCTGGCTCCCACGGAGCCTTCCGAATCCAAAGCCCCCGCTGTGGCCAAGATTGCCCTCGAAAACTCCATCCTGAGCGGTAAGTATTATGTGCTCAGCTTTGAAGGTGCCGAAAAGGAAGCTGCTGCGTTTATTGATGCCATCAGCAAAATTACCGCAGGCGATCGGGAAATTCAGCGGGTAAACACCTTCTTCCATGACACCATGAGTTACAAGCCCGGCAATGATCCTGTCAACGGCGGCGCTTACCAGTATCTTCATTTCACCGAGGACTGCTTCGCCGGAGAAAAGACCATTGTCATTTCCGCCGAAGGCTATGAGGATCTGACCTTCCAGGTGAAAAACGGCGCATTGGTTCACTAACGGATTCTGATTTTTCTCTTAAATACCCCCCAGGTTCCCCCTTAAACAACCCCCCGATTTCACAGTCAGTGAAATCGGGGGGTAAACATTGGGCGGGAAAACAAAAAAGGACACCTAAAAGGTGTCCTTTTTTGGTACGCCGGAAGGGACTCGAACCCCCAACCCTCGGAACCGGAATCCGATGCTCTATCCATTGAGCCACCGGCGCATATCAACTAAGCCCCACTATTATATCAAAGGAATTCCGGTTTGTAAAGTCCTAATTTTGAAATAAATTTTGAAGAGTCCCCGCATGGATTGTGAAAATCGGTTGTTTTTCTATGAAAAGTATGGTATAATAGGCCTAAAACATGAAGTTTTGCATCATTAGCGGCGAAAGCTGCGGTTTTGTTACAATGGAGGAATAGATATGACAGAATCTGCTCAAAGTTTCCGTTCTGCCTTTCATGGCTTCAATCGGGAAGATGTGGTCCGGTTTCTGGAGACCACAGTGGCAAAGCACGGTGCCCAGGTCCATGAGCTGGAAGATGAGATCAAACGGCTGGAGGGGGAGCTGGAGCAGGCCCGTCAGAAAGAGGACCCCAAAATGCCGGAGGAGCTGGAGGCCCTGCGCCAGGAAAATGAGGAACTGAAAAAGCAGGTGGAAGAGCTGGAAAACCAGCTGACAGCCCCCCAGCCGGAGCCTCAGCAGGATAAGCAGTGGGAGGCGGAGGAGCTGGCGGCCTATCGCCGGGCAGAAAATGTGGAGCGGCAGGCCCGCACCAGAGCGGCCCACCTCAGCGAGAAAATCGACGCCCTCATGGAGGAGCTTACCAGCCGCCTGGAGGGGAACGGACTTCAGATCGATGCAGCCACGGAATCCATGGGAAAGGCCCTGGAAGAGCTGCAGACTGCCCTGGACGGAGCAAAAAACATCCTTGCTTCCGGCATAGAGACATTGCACAAGTTGGAGCAGGAAGAAAAGTAAATGGGAATTGTGCAGGAAGACCGTCAATCAAAGGGCATCGCAGAAGGTTATGCGGGGCCTTTGGTGGGAAAAATAAAAACACAGGCCGCTGTTTCCGGGGAGACAGCGGCCTGTTTGCATCAATGGGGTTGCTTTTTTATGTAGACCCGGTACAGACGGGGCCGATTGTATCGCTGAATGATAATAAAAGGAATGTTGGAAAGGGCATACAAGGTGGCGGCAACGGCGCCGAAGGGGGTGGGAACATACCAGTACAGAGGAATGCACAGGGCTGCAAGGACCCAGTGTACCAGCTCTGCCACACAGGTTTCCTGAAGGAAGCGGACCAGATTGCCTTGGTCCTCGTGGCCGTTCATTTCCTTGGTAAAGGTGTTTCGGGTGTATTTGCTCTTGTCGGGCAGACGATCTTTCCACTTGCGGATGTGGAGCTTTTCATAGAATCGGCCGCCTTTTTCCCAACGGTAGGCCCGATAAGGGAACCGGTCCCAGTGGAACCACCGCCGGGGCAGGGCTTCTCCCACAAGATGGGATAAAATCCCCAGAAGAATGATGTATTTAATCACAGAGAAAATCTGTTGTAATATGCTCATAATGGTGCTCCTGTGAAAAATAGTACTGATAGTATATCCTATCTTTTTGAAAAAGTCCAGAACAGACACGGGGGAAAATGGTGGGTTTCTCAAAGAAATTTCGGAAAATCCAGGAAATCACTTGCAAAAGCAAGGGGGGTGTGTTATCCTGAATATGAACTGAATCACTGCAAGCAGCGTCCTCAGAAGAACTGAAGGCGGAATGGGGTGAGATTCCCCGCGAGTGGGTCACTGTGATCCCTTCTTTGAAAGGGTAAGTCAGATACGCATCGCTGCTTGAAAGCGTCTGCCGTCACTGGGCGTTTTACTTGGAGGATCATTGCGCCTGCACGGTTTTTGTGTAGGCGTATTTTTTTATGCGGATTTTTAAAAAGGGGCTATGGAAAATCCAGGCGGGCAACGCCTTTTAAATATGAAGAACCAAAATAAAAAAGGGAGGAATTGCAATGAAAAAACGGTTTGTAAGCTGGATTTTGCTCCTTGCGCTGCTGATACAGGTCATGCCTATGGTGACCTTTGCGCAGGAGCGGGATCTGGGCGCAGTGCGTGTGATTGTGGAAAATTCCACAGCCACCGCGGCGGACAGCTATTGCTGGAAGGAAGGCACCACTGCGTGGACGGGAGTGCTGGTGGATACCTCGGTACCCTTGCAGGAAAACTCCACAATGACGACCTGTGTGGTGGAGGCCCTGGGAGACAAGCACACCATTGCGGGAGCGGATCAGGACTTTATCACCGAGGTGGACGGCCTGATCGGCGATTCCAGCAACGGCTGGATGTGCACCCTCAATGACTGGTTTACCAATGAAGGGATGGGCAGCTTTACGGTTGCAGCCGGGACGCTGGAAGCCGGAGACGAGATCCGATTGATGTATACCATGCGTTCAGGAGAAGACCTGGGCAGTATTGCAAAGGACACCACCAAGACCTTAAAGGGGCTGCAAATCACCGGCGGCACCTTGGGCGGTGCATTCTCCGCAGCAAACAAGCACTACGAGGTAGCCCTGGGCGAAGGCGTGACCAGCGGAAATTTGCAGATCATTCCTGAGGCCTATAACAAAAATTTCCAGGTTCGGGTCTACCGTGGCCAGACCTACGACCCCACACAGCCGGGGTATAAGCGGGGCCAGAGCATTGCCGTAACAGAGGGAGACACCATTCAGGTGGTGGTGGGTCATCCTCAGTGGCCCTCTATGAACAACGGCAGCTATGGCGGCGCGGAAAAAGTGGAAGCCGGCGTGTACACCTTGCAGGTGGTGCAGACTGCCAAGGACCCCAACGAGGGTATGGCTGCCTTCTTTGAGAATCTGAAAGATGCTGCACAGGTTTCCAATGACGAGACCCACCCCTTCCAGGTGGCGGAGGATCAAACGGCGCTGGTTTCCACCAATGTGGGAATTCAAAATTCAGAATCTGCTTTGACCTTCACTTTCCAGAAGGATGTGAAGTTCTCCTTCCGGTTCAAGACCTCTTGTGAAACCACTTGGGACTATTTGGCAATCAGTCTGAACGGGAAAATCCTGAACGGAGAATACAAGGAAAAATCAAAATACAGTGGAGAGATGACGGAATTCAAGCCCTATGAACTGGAGGTCCATCAGGGCGATGTGGTGAAGGTGGCATTCAGCAAGGATGCTGGCGGAAACAAGGGAAAGGACTGTGTCTGGCTCAAGGAGTTTGCAGTGAGCCTTCCCTATACGGTCACCTTCCATGCCAATGACGGCACCGATGCCACGGCCCGGCAGAGCATTTTCGGAACGGCTGCCTTGCAGGCCAATTCCTTTGCAAGACCCGGCTATCGGTTTGCGGGTTGGGCCACCACGGCAGACGGACCCGTTGTCTACGAGGACGGAGCACAGATCGCACTCACCCAGAACACGGATCTGTATGCGGTGTGGACCGCAGTGTGGAATGTGACCTTCCCCAATATGCCCCGGGGGGCAGCCGTTGTGGTGAAGGATGCCAAGGGCGTGCAGCAGGAGCCGGAGCAAGACGGCGGTTATTTGCTGAAAGATGGTACTTACACCTACAGTGCCAGCCTGTTCGGCTACGAGCCTGTTGCGGACAAGGCCTTTACCGTTCAGGGGGCGGCGCTGGCTGTGGAAGACACCCTGACCCCCTCGACCACCTATACGGTGCGATTTGTGATTGCGCCCCAGGAGGCCAAGGCGGTCATTGTCCTGACCAACCGGGAAGGAACCGAGCTTTCCGCCCAGAGTGATGGCACCTATGCCCTGCCCAACGGAACATATTCCTACACCATTAAGGCGAAGGGCTATACCAAGGCTACCGGTACTTTGGAGGTAGCGGGAGCGGACCGGGAAGTTCCCGTGACCCTGACGGCTTCCACCGCATGGGACGGAACCACCACCGCGGAGCCTGCACAGGAAAACGGCGTGTATCAGATCGGTTCCGGGGAGGAGCTTGCCTGGTTCCGGGATCTGGTGAACAAAACCGTCAAAGGCGGCAAGCCCAGTAAGGTCAGTGCGGTTCTGACCGATGACATCGATCTGGGCGGTCATCCCTGGGACCCCATTGGCTCTGTAAAACCCAGCGGGACCGGCATTGATACCAACGCACACAACGGCTACAACGGGACCTTTGACGGCGCGGGACATACCGTTTCCGGATTGTCCATTGCTACCAAGGAGCCGGGCGCCGGCCTGTTTGGCTATATCTATGTAGGCGGCGTCATTCAGAACCTTACCGTGCGGGGCAGCATCCACTGCGGTCAGTATGCAGGCGGCATTGTGTCCGCAGCGGCAGGCCGGGTGGAAAACTGCGTAAGCTATGTGGATATTACCTCCGATGTGGAAGGAAGGAACCTCTTTGTTGGTGGAATTGTGGGCTATACCGCCAACCGGGAGAACAAGGGTGCAGTCCGGGACTGTGCCAACCATGGCAATATCTCCTGCCCCAATAACAGCTACATTGGCGGCGTGGTGGGCCAGGCCTATGCCGGAGCAGAGGTGGCCCGCTGCTATAACACCGGCACGGTTTCCGGAAAAGAACGGATCGGCGGCATCGTGGGCAGCAGCGGTATCCCTGTCCGGGGCTGCTATAACACCGGTGCGATTTCCGCCAGCAAAGACCCTGTAGGCGGCGTTGTCGGCTTTACAAACAAGACTGTCACCGACTGCTACAATAAGGGTGCGGTGTCCGGTGCATCTCACAAGGGAAAATCCAATCTGGGTGTAGGCGGCGTGGTAGGCTGGCTGCACAGCGATTACGGTGGATCCCTCACCGGCAGCTATAACACCGGCATGGTTACGGACACCGGCGTCAACATTGCAGGCTCTCTGGTGGGAGGCAAGGGCACAAAAAAGGCGATTGTTCGTGGCTACTATCAGAAGGATACCTGCGCCAATGGCATCGGCTATGGTGCCAACAGCGAAGATCAGGCCGTTGCCATGTCCCCGGAGGACATGAGTTCCCTGAAGCTGGCGGGCCTGCTGGGGGGCACCTTTGGTGTTCCGGCAGAAAAGGGCAGTCCCGTTTTGACATGGGAAGGGGACAATGTGCGGCTGGTTGCCGTATTCCGGACAGAGCCTGAGGACGCACATATTTCCGTGAAGGATACCCAGGGCCAGGAGCAGCTTCCCAGCGGAGAGGCCGGCGTTTGGATCCTGAAGCCCGGCACCTATACCTATGCTGCTTCCAAGGAGCAGTATGGCACTGCCACCGGCAGCATCACCATGGACAAGGGCAGTCAGACCATCGCGGTTACCTTGTCTCCGGAGGCCTTCTCTGTGACCTTCCATGTGCAGCCTGATGGGGCCGCCATTACGGTGACTGACGCAGCAGGCCAGGTGGTGCAGCCTGGAGCAGAGGGCTATCGGCTGCACAAGGGTGCGTACAGCTACCAGGTGGAAAAGTTCGGGTATGTGACCAAAACCGGAACCTTCACCGTGGAAAACGGTCCCGTGGACATTCCCGAGATCCGTCTGGAAGAGGCGGCCAAGTATGAGGTGACCCTGGACATTACCTATGCAGCACAGGCCCCGGAGCATGCCACCATTTTTGTGTATTGCGGAGAGCTTCTGGTAGGAGAGTCCTCCAAGCTGTCTTTGCCCGATGGAGAGTATCGCTACCGTGTGGTAGCCGACGGCTATTTTAATGGCGAAGGTACCTTCCGGGTAGAGGGCAAGGCATTGACGGTGCCTGTGGCCATGGAAGTCCGCTCCACCTGGGACGGCACTGCCTCGCAGCCCACCGTGCACGACGGGGTGTACCAGATCACCTCTGCACAGGAGCTGGCCTGGTTTGCCAAAAAGGTGGACGGCGGCGATACTAAGCTCAATGCCGTTTTGCTGGCAGATATTTATGTCAATGACGAGAAATCCAAAAATCACTGGGAGCCCATCGGCGGCTATGATGCACAGTATGCAGGTACCTTCGACGGCAACGGCAAGACCGTTTACGGTCTGGATGCCGCTCTGTTTGGATACGGCGCAAAGGGCAGCCTCATTCGCAATGTAACGGTGACCGGCTCTATTTCCGGTGCTTCCAATGTGGGCGGTGTATGTACGGCCTCCTATGGTGCGTTTGAAAACTGCATCAATCGGGCCGAGGTGAAGGCCACCGGCCAGCGTGTGGGCGGCATTGTGGGCGTGCTGTATGATACCGGCCTGCTTACCAACTGCGCAAACTTTGGAGCCATTACCTCCGGCTACAGGGGAAATGGGTTTGTGGATGCCTATAAGGCCTATCTGGGCGGCATTGTGGGCTATTCTTACACCAAGATCTCCGGCTGTGCAAACTTTGGAACGGTGTCCGCCACGGGAGACAGCTATGGCGCAATCGGCGGCATTGCAGGCGAAGTGGACTGCTCGGAGGTCCGCAGCTGCTACAACATGGGCGAGATTTCCGGCCCCCGCCGTACCGCAGGACTGGTGGGCATTGCCAATACCCAAAATGCAATCGTGCGGGACGGTTACAATGCAGGTAAGATTCGCTGCACCGGCAGCAGCGTAAATCCCTTCTGCGGCGCCGTGGTGGGCTCCATCAACAATGTCGACGGCGTTGGGGTGGGCCAGGTGCGCAACACCTATTATCTGGAAAACAGCTACTATTACCGTTATAATTCCAGCACTGTCTATACCTGCGGCATTGGCTATGGCACAGGCGAAGCAGCCTCCAAGACCGAGGCGGAGCTGAAATCCCGGGAGCTGGTGAAGGCGCTGGGGCAGGACTTCCGCATGGATGAAGGGGCAGCCATCAATGAGGGCTATCCCATCCTTTTCTGGCAGGACAGCCGGAAGCCGGGACAGACAGAGGATGCAAAGGCAGTGGCGGCCGATAAGGCGGCCCTGACCGTAACACCCACCACCGTCACCGCACCCATGACTCTGGAGCTGGCAACAGCCGGACAGAACGGCTCCGTCATTACCTGGAAGAGCAGCAATCCGCAGATCATCACCGATGCAGGCGTGGTCACGCTGCCCAAGGGAGAAGCCGCAGCGGTGACCCTGACGGCCACCCTTACCAAGGGAGAGGCCACCGATACCCGCAGCTTTGAAATTACCGTGATGCCTCAAAACGGTGCCAACCAGAAGGCACTGGAGGATCTGGTGAAGGCGATGGGAGCCGTGAAGCTGAAGCCGGTCTTCGGCACGGATACCAATATCGGTACATGCCTCAGCCAGTATGTGGCCAAGACCATCCAGAAGGAAAATCTGCCCCTTCAGGCAGACCAAATTCAGGTTCAGATCACCGATGTGGGCGAAAATGTCAATGGTGCCGACCCGGATGCACACATTGCCAAGGATGGCACGATCTCTTATTTCTATCAGGACCCTGCCACCACCTTTATGCATGGAGCCACGGTGCGAAACATTCAGTTCCGGCTGACCTATGGGGAGGCATCGGCTTCCGTTACTGCCATGGCCTCCATCCCCTGGGATGCGGAGCGGGTTCGTGGGGACATGCAAAAGATTGCGGACCAGCTGACCTTTGACAGCATCAAGGGAGAAAACACCGATCCGGCCCAGATCAAATCCAATCTGACCCTGCCCACCCGTTTACAGGGCTATGGCTGGTCTACCATCGGCTGGAGCTCCAGCAGCAAGGTTATCCGGGTGGTGCCCGGCCAGCTGCCCATCGATGACTGCACCGGTGCGATTTACCCGGAGAAAACCGATACGGCAGTGGTTCTTACGGCAACCTTTACCTTCAATAAGACCTCGATGGGAGAAGCTCCGATCACCATTACCAAGACCATTCCCGTAACGGTGACGGGAAACAGTTCCGGCCAGGATGAGCAGATCCGGAAGGCACTGGATGCCTATACGCTGGATAAGCTGACGGATTCCAATACCAAGAAGCCCATTGACCCAGAACGGGTCACCGGGGACATCCAGCTGCTGACCCCCAGAAAGCTGGGCATTGACGGCGCAAAGTACTCCGTTGTGGTGACACCCGGCAACGATGCCGTTGTGGTCAACAGCTACAGAGCCAATGTGTATCGCCCCATGCCTGGTGAGCAGGCCAGACAGGTGTCTTTGACCGTGACGATCACACACAAAGAGACTCAGAACTCTTTGAGCAAGGAGCTGGGAAGCATCACCGTGGTGCCTATGACGCAGGAAGAAATCGATGCAGAAGTGGCACTCATGGAGCAGGTCAAGCAGAATTTCTTCGCCGGCATCGCCAATGGAAATGCCAGTGCCGATGCGGTGACAAAGGACCTGCACCCCTTCCAGGAGGTCTACCGCAAAGGGGAAGAGCTGGTTTGGGTGTACAATCATAAGGACCGCACCTATGAGGGCATTGCCCCCACAGACATTCCCAAGGACGGATATGACGAAAGCTACAATCTGTTCCATTCCAGCAATCCTGGAGTCATCAAGCATGAGAACCTTCTGGTTCAGGTGCCAAAGAACGACACGGAGGTAACCATCACCGCTTGCCTGGGCAGCCAGGCCTATGCCCGCTACGCAAAGCGGTATCCCGACAACGAGCAGTTCAAGAAGCTCACAGGGCAGATGGTGTCTGTCACGGTGAAGGTCCTGGGCAGCAACCACGACCAGCAGGCCGCCGATGCGGTTATGGAACAGATCGACAAGATCGGGGAAGTGACCCTGGATTCTGAAAAGGCCATTACCGCCGCAAGAGAGGCATATAACGCCCTGACCGAAGCCCAGAAGAAGCTGGTCCAAAACCTGGAAGTTCTGGAGAAAGCAGAACAGGCCCTGAAAGCCCTTCAGCAGAAGCTTCCCTTTGAGGATGTGGCGCAGGACAGATGGTATTATGAGCCTGTCCGCTATGTCTGGCAGAGGGGAATCATGAATGGGGTTTCCCGGAATCAGTTTGCCCCCCAAAGCTTTGCCACCCGTGCCATGTTTGTGACCATTCTGTATCGGATGGAAGGGGAGCCTGAGGTCAGCGGAAAGACTTCCTTCACGGATGTATCCAAGGATTCTTGGTATCTGGAAGCAGTTTGCTGGGCGGCAGAACAGGGAATTGTTGAGGGAGTCGGCGAGAACCGCTTTGCTCCCAATTCTCAGATCACCCGGGAACAGGTGGTGGTGATGCTCATGCGCTACGCAGAGTATAAGGGCTATGACACCACCGCTTCCGGCAAACTGGATCAGTATACGGATGCAAATGCCATCAGTGCCTGGGCCAGACCTGCCATGCAGTGGGCCACCGCCGAAGGCATTCTGGAAGGACGCAGTGGAACCCGTCTGGCGCCCCGTGGAAAGATGACCCGCGGCGAAATTGCTACCGTAGCCATGCGGTTCCTGGAAACCGCAGCAAAGGCGTAAGATACTCCGGGGCAGGAGGGAGACTGATCCCCGCCCTCCTGCCAACTTCTCCTGTGCCGCGGATCGGCACAGCATTGGCCCCCATGCCGGTGAAAACCTGCATGGGGGCCTTGTTTTATGCCGGAAGATGCCTGTGACTGCGGCCTATGGGGAAGCATTTCGCCGGAATTTTGCCGGAGTGATTCCTTTTCGCCTGCGAAGCTGCGCCACAGAGTGACGGCTGCAAGTAAAGCCCGTAATATCCCCTCGGAAGAATTGCGGGAGATTACAAAGGGAAGCTCTCAATCTGCGGAAACAGGCACCTGCCGACAGGTATCCATTTCGTACAAACAAAAAAACAGCCAAAACGCTGCCGCTGCATTTCCTTTGAAATGAGCGGTGTTTTGTGGTGAAATCACAAAAAGAGTCTGAATCGCGGCTGTAAAATGACGGAGGCAATCTTTTTAAGCGGCAGACCCCCATATCCCGGGTCACCCCATAGTCAGTCGGCGGTAGACACTGAGCCTGTTTTCAAAGAAGTGTTTCCCTCCGGAGGGCTTTCCCGGTCAAAAATAAAGGAATCAAAACGGGAGCGTATAAGTTATCTTCTATAATATTACACATTATGATATTATGTAAGCTGGTTTTCTAATGCTGTTATAAATGTACAATATGCATGGGGTGGTTATGTTGAAATATCATAAATATTTACTGAGCTATTGACAGGAGACCGAATCTATATTACAATCGCGGGTAGTAAGAAGCGGGTGAATCGTCGAAACCGCAAGAATGGATTTTCGCCCCCTGGCCCTGAAAATCGGGCGGAACGAGGGGGACACAGTCCGCGGGATGTAAGACGATTTGTCCACCAGTCATGGAGCATCCTGTGCCGCAAGGCAGACGTTCAGATAAATATTTAATAGGGAGTGTAAACAAGTGGAAAAGATTTATGATGTAGTCGTCCTCGGCGCCGGTCCTGCCGGCCTTACCGCCGGCCTGTATGCCGGACGGAGCAGACTGTCCACTTTGATCGTTGAGAAGGGCAAAGATGGCGGTCAGATCGCCATTACCAACGAGATCGAGAACTATCCCGGTCAGGAGGTGGAGGGCGAGTCCGGCCCCAGCCTCATCGCCCGTATGACCGCTCAGGCCGAGAAGTTCGGCGTGGAGCGTGCCAGCGATGTGATTAAGGAAGTAGAGCTGGTCGGCGATGTGAAGAAGCTGATCGGCAACAAGGGTACTTATCTGGCAAAGACCGTCATCGTGGCCACCGGCGCATTCCCCCGTCCCATCGGCTGCGAGAACGAGGGCAAGTTCGTGGGCAAGGGCATTTCCTTCTGCGCTACCTGTGACGCTTCCTTCTTTGAAGATTTTGAAGTCTATGTGGTTGGCGGCGGCGACGCTGCCGTGGAAGAGGCGATGTACCTGACCAAGTTCGCAAGAAAGGTCACCATCATCCACCGCAGAGACGAGCTAAGAGCCGCTAAGTCCATTCAGGAGAAGGCCTTCGCCAACCCCAAGCTGTTCTTTATGTGGGACACCGTTGTGGAGAAGGTGGACGGCGACGAGATCCTCACCAGCATGGTGGTCAGAAACACCAAGACCGGTGAAAAGACCCTCATTGAGGCGGACGAAGAGGACGGCCTGTTCGGCCTGTTCGGCTTCATCGGCCTGCTGCCCAACACCAAGCTGTTTGAAGGCGTTCTCGATATGGAGAATGGTTACATTAAGACAGACGAGAATATGCACACCAATATCCCCGGTGTCTATGCCGCCGGTGATATGCGTGTCAAGTCTCTGCGTCAGGTTGTTACCGCTGCTGCTGACGGCGCAATCGCTGCCATGCAGGCGGAGCACTACCTTGCAAACTTAGGTTAATTTAATGGAGGTGAATGAAATGCTGGAACTCGATAAGAATACTTTTGAGGCAGAGGTTCTGCAGGCTGAAGGTAAGGTCGTTGTGGACTTCTATGGTGACGGCTGCGTTCCTTGTGCAGCTCTCATGCCCCATGTTCATGGCTTTGCAGAGCAGTACGGCGATAAGCTGAAGTTCTGCGCTCTGAACACCACCAAGGCTCGCCGTCTGGCCATCGGTCAGAAGATCCTGGGCCTGCCCGTTGTGGCTGTCTACGAGAATGGTGTCAAGATTGACGAGTGTGTCAAGGACGACGCTACCCCCGAGAATGTAGAGGCTATGATCAAGAAGCACATTTAATTGTGTAATCCCCCTTGCTAGATTGCCGCATTCCGGCTTTCTATAAAACTGATGAAAGGAGACATAGTTATGAGCATTTTGGCTAATAAGAAGGTTGTTATTATCGGCGACCGCGACGGCATTCCCGGTCAGGCGATTGCTGCCTGTGCCGAGAGCGCTGGTGCTGAAGTTGTGTTTTCCTCGACTGAGTGCTTCGTGTGAACCGCCGCTGGTGCAATGGATCTGGAAAATCAGAAGCGAGTAAAGGACTTCGCTGAGCAGTATGGCCCCGAGAACGTTGTTGTTCTTCTGGGTGCTGCTGAGGGTGAGGCTTCCGGTCTTGCTGCTGAGACGGTTACCAATGGTGACCCCACTTTCGCCGGTCCGTTGACAGGAGTCCAGTTGGGACTCAAGGTGTATCATGTGTGCGAGCCTGAGATCAAGCAGGAGTTTGATGCTGCTGTTTATGAGGAGCAGGTCAGCATGATGGAAATGGTTCTTGACGTTGACGATATCGTCCAGGAAATGACTGCCATCCGCGAGCAGTTCTGCAAGTATTGATCCCCGTCGGGTGATTCAAGCCTGTGAATTGTTGCACACGAGGGGCGGTGGCTTCGGCTGCCGCCCTTTCTTTTTTCCAATCACTGCAATATTCTCCTGGAACAGAGTTCAGAAGATTCTAAATATATATTTTGAATTACAATAAAGGTGGAATTACATATGAAAAGCGTAATTAAGGGCACAGGCTACATCCTGGCCCATACCCCCGACATGGTGCTGCACAATGGTACAACTCAGACCACTGAGCGGATCGTAAACCCCGACAGTGAATACCTCAAAGAGCTGCCCAACCACCTGCGCACCTATGAGCAGGTGCTGGCTTACTGGCCCAACCAGGTCTACATCGGCAACAAGACCCCCGATGAGCTGGCTGAGGTGGCACAGCCCTGGTGCGACAAGGAGTGCGATGTAAACGCCCGGTACGGTCAGTTCGGTCAGATCATGCCCCAGGAAGAGTTCCTGCTGCTGATGCAGGCCTGCGATGTATTCGACCTTGTGAAGCTGGACAAGGACTTCGTTGCCGCTCATAAGGAAGCTCTGGCTGCCAATGAGATCATGGACGAGGCCATTATGGCCCGCATCAATGAGGGTGTGGAGGCCGCAGAGGTGGCCCATCTGGTGAGCGACGAGCACGCTGAGGGCCTGTATCACAACAATGTCCTGGTTGGCTGCGTGAAGCGGGCCCATGACATCGACGTGAACCTGTCTGCCCATGTGATGCACGAGAATCTGGTCTCCAAGGCCTCCTCTGTCCTGTCCATGCTCCATGCCGTGAAGAACGCCGGTATTGAAAAGAGCGATGTGGAATATGTCATTGACTGCTGCGAGGAAGCCTGCGGCGATATGAACCAGAGAGGCGGCGGCAACTTCGCAAAGGCCGCAGCTGAGATTGCCGGCCTTTCCGGTGCTACCGGTTCCGATGCCCGCGGCTTCTGTGCCGGTCCCGCTCACGCCATTGTGGAAGGCGCTGCTCTGGTGGCTTCCGGCGCTTACAAGACCGTTATGATTACCGCCGGCGGCTGCACCGCAAAGCTGGGCATGAACGGCAAGGACCATGTGAAGAAGGGTCTGCCTGCTCTGGAGGATATGATCGGCGGCTTTGCTCTGGTCATCACTCAGGACGACGGCGTCAGCCCCGAGTTCAACCTGTCCATTCTGGGCCGCCACACCGTTGGCACCGGCTCTGCTCCTCAGGCCGTTATTTCTTCTCTGGTCACCGATCCTCTGGACCGTGTGGGCCTGAAGATCACCGATATCGACAAATACTCCCCCGAGATGCAGAACCCCGATATCACCAAGCCCGCAGGCGCCGGTGATGTGCCTCTGGCAAACTATAAGATGATTGCGGCTCTGGCTGTAAAGCGGGGCGAGCTGCAGCGTGCCGATCTGGCCACCTTCCCCGTGAAGCACGGCCTCACCGGCTGGGCTCCCACACAGGGCCACATTCCCTCCGGCGTGCCTTACATGGGTTTTGCCCGCAATGACATTATGGCAGGCAAGCTGCAGCGTGTCATGATCATCGGCAAGGGCTCTTTGTTCCTGGGCCGTATGACCAACCTGTTTGACGGTGTTTCTTTTGTCGTTCAGGCCAACACCGGTGCCGAGAAGGCAGAAGCCGGCGTTTCCGAGGATGAGGTCAAGGGCATGATCGCCAAGGCCATGAAGGAGTTTGCTGCCACTTTGCTGGCGCAGGCTGAATAAGGCGGTGACAGCCATGAAGAATCTGGAACAAACCATTGCCAATGCATTTTTGCAGATGGCAGAGGGCCTGGAGAGCGGCTCTTTCGGCCCCAAGCCCAAGATCGCACTGACCGGAATGGGCAGTGAGCACGGCGAAAAGAACGCCATGGAAGCTGCCCGGATGGCAGCCGCCAAGGGTGTGGATGTGTACTACATCGGCACATTAAAGGCAGAGGGCGTCACCACCGTTGAAGTGGCCAACGAGGACGAGGGCCACAAGAAAATGGAGCAGATGGTGGAATCCGGCGAGGTGGACGGTGCGGTTACCATGCATTTCCCCTTCCCCATCGGGGTGTCTACCGTTGGCCGTGTGGTCACGCCTGCCAGAGGCCGGGAGATGTTCGTGGCCACTACCACCGGCACTTCCAGTGCCGACCGCATCGAGGGCATGATTAAAAATGCCATTTACGGCATCATTACCGCCAAGGCTGCCGGGATCAAGGAGCCTACGGTGGGCATTCTGAATGTGGACGGCGCCCGCCAGACCGAAATGGCCCTCAATCAGCTGAAAGAGGGAGGCTACGGCTTCACCTGGGCCAACTCTGCCCGGGCAGACGGCGGCGCTGTGATGCGCGGCAACGATGTGCTGCAAGGCACTCCCGATGTTCTGGTCTGCGACTCTCTGACCGGCAATGTGCTCATTAAGATGATGAGCGCCTACACCACCGGCGGCAGCTTCGAGGCCACGGGCTATGGCTATGGCCCCGGCATCGGCAAGGGCTATCATAAGCTGATCCACATTGTTTCCCGTGCCTCCGGTGCGCCTCTCATTGCCAATGCCCTGGTTTATGCGGCACAGATGGTAAAGGGCAAGGTTTTTGAGGTGGCAGACAAGGAGTTTGCCGCAGCCGAAAAGGCAGGTCTGGAAAAGATCCTGGCTGCCCGGAAGGCTGCTGCCAAGCCCGCCCAGGAGGAAGAGGAGGTCAAGGCTCCTCCCGCAGAGCCCTGCACCGCCAGCATCCCCGGCATTGAGGTCATGGATCTGGAGGACGCTGCAAAGGTCCTGTGGAAGAACGGCATCTATGCCGAGACCGGCATGGGCTGCACCGGCCCTCTGGTCATGATGAGCCAGGCCAACTATGAAAAAGCGCTGGAGCTTTTGAAGAAAGCCGGCTATGTAGGCTAAAAAATCACCGGCCTCCCATGTCTTACAGAAAGGAACGGAATCCCGAAATGGAACACCATTACATGGATCATGCCGCAACCTCATTTCCCAAGGCCCCCGGTGTCGGGCAGGCTATGGCCCATTACATCGAGAAAATGGGCGTGAATGTAGGAAGGGGCACCTATGAGCAGGCATCGGAGGCCGGACTGATCGTACTGGAAACCAGACAGCAGCTCAAAACCCTGTTTCACTTTCCCGGAAAGGCGAAACATGTGATTTTTACCCCCGGTGCAACCTACGGCCTGAACCAGATCCTCCGGGGATATTTGAAGCCGGGGGACCATGTGGTGGTCAGCAGCCTGGAGCATAACGCCGTCATGCGGCCCCTGACGGATCTGCAGGGCAGGGGAGTCTCCTTTTCCCGGATTCCCGCGGATCGGGAGGGCAGGACCAGGGCAGAAGATCTTCTGCCCCTGCTCCGGGAAAATACCAGGCTGGTTTTGGTAAACCATGCCTCCAATGTCTCCGGCACCATTTTCCCGTTGGAGGAGGCGGCCCGGATCTGCCGGGAGAGGGGAATCCCTCTGGCAGTGGACGGGGCCCAGACCGCAGGATATCTTCCCATAGATTTTGAGGCGCTGGGACTGTCTGCCCTGTCTGTGCCGGGGCACAAGGGCCTTTTAGGCCCGCAGGGCATCGGAGCCATGCTTCTGGCACCGGAATTTGCCAGAGCCATGGTGCCGGTGACCACCGGCGGCACCGGCAGCGCTTCAGACAGTGAGCTGCAGCCCGTCTATATGCCGGATCGCTTTGAATCCGGCACCATGAACCTGCCCGGTATTTTCGGCCTCCATGCGGCCCTGGACTATGTCATGGCCCGGGGAGTGGCGTCGATGCGGGCCCATACGAAAGAATGTACCCGGCAGTTTTTACAGGGGGTCCAGGACCTGCCCGTTCGTGTGGCAGGCCCCGCGGACCCGGAATTGCAGGTGGGCGTGGTGTCACTGGATTTTGAAGGGCTGGACAATGCGGAGGTTTCCTTTGCACTGGAACAGCAATTCGGGATCCAGACACGGTGCGGCCTGCACTGTGCGCCAAATGCACACAAAACATTACAGACATTCCCCCAGGGGACGGTCCGCTTCTCCTTTGGTCACGAGACCACCCCGGAAGAAGTGGCCTATGCCCTGAAGGGAATCCAAGCCATACTGAAAGGAAGGTGATGGGTATGGATGCCAAGAAAGTCAGACTGACGGAGCTTACTTCCTCCGCCGGGTGAGCAGCGAAATTGGCCCCCGGGGCCCTTGCGCAGGTTTTGCGTAAGATTCCGAATTTACCAAATGAAAATCTGCTAGTTGGTTACGACACATCAGATGATGCCTGTGTATACCGAATTAGTGACGAGCTGGCGCTGGTTCAGACGGTGGACTTCTTCCCGCCCATGGTGGACGATCCCTTCCAGTTTGGACAGATTGCCGCAGCAAATGCCTTGTCTGATATTTATGCCATGGGCGGTCGACCCACCCATGCGATGAATCTTCTGTGCTTCCCCGAATGTCTGGACCTGGAAATCGCCGCCGAGATCCTGGCGGGCGGTGCGGATAAGGTTCGGGAGGCAGGATGCACCATTGCGGGAGGACATTCCATCAACGACAAGGAACCGAAATACGGCCTGTGTGTAAGCGGGTTTGTAGACCCGGGAAAGATGCTTACCAACAGTGCGGTAAAACCCGGAGATCACCTGGTGATTACCAAGCCCATCGGAACGGGAATCCTCACCACGGCTGCCAAAGGGGAACTTCTGACCCCGGAGGAGTCAAAGGCCATGGTGGACACCATGAGCACCCTGAACCGGGTGGCTGCCATGTGCGCGGAAGGGCTTGCAGTCCATGCCTGCACGGATATCACAGGCTTCGGCCTGGCCGGACACCTGTGCGAGATGGCCCAGGGAAGCAAAACCAGCATTTTCCTGGAGGCTGGTCAGGTCCCTGTTTTACCCGGCGTGCTGCAATGGGCCAGAATGGGAATGATCCCTGCGGGAGCTTACCGAAATCAAAAGTATTTCGGTCCCAGCGTGAAGGTGGCACAGACCGTTCCCACGGAGCTTTCCGATGCCGTATTTGACCCCCAGACCTCAGGCGGTTTGCTGTTTTCGTTACCGGAGAAAGAAGCGAAGGTCCTTTTGGCCCGGCTTCAGGATGCCAATGTCCCCGCGGCGGTGGTTGGCTATGCCAGTACATTTGATGGAATTTCTGTGCATGTTGTGTAGCAGATGGCAGGAGGCACCGATGGAACAGATCGGTGTCACCTGCCCCACATATTGATGTTCTGGTCCGGTCGGCAAGGCCTAAAATACCTCTTGACTTTTTTATAATCCAGATTATAATAGGAGTGTTGGGGTATCCTGTTGGTGTACGCCGAAATATGGAAGCAGTCGGGTAACTGGTGTGCCCTCTGGTCTTCAAAACCAGTATGAGCATTGACTGCTCGGGTGGGTTCGATTCCCACCTGCTTCCGCCAAGCTGAAACCTGTGCCGGAACTTAGGTTCTTGCACAGGTTTTATTTTTTTGCAATCATAAAGGGGTAGCACACATGAATCAAGAGTTATTACGAAGGATTCCCAAAATGGACCTCCTTCTGGACCGCCCGGCGCTGTCACAGGTGCAGACGGTTTCCAGAAACGGACTGAAAAAAGCCGTTCAGGACTATTTGCAGGAGCTGCGTTCTGCCATTCTGGCGGGAGAGAGGACGGAGGTCCCCGCCCTGGACCAGGTAGAGCAGGAGATTTTGCGCCGTTTGGAGGAAACGGAACCATTCCACCTAAAGCGTGTGGTGAATGCCACCGGTGTGGTGCTCCACACCAATCTGGGCCGTGCCCCCCTGGGAGCGGAGGCGGCCGCCCGCATTGCGCAGATCGCCCAGGGCTACTGCAATCTGGAATACGACATTGAGGCAGGAAAGCGGGGCAGCCGCTACAGCCATGTGGAGGACCTCATCTGTGAGCTCACAGGAGCAGAGGCCGCCATGGTGGTCAATAACAATGCCAGCGCCGTCTTCCTGATGCTGAACACCCTGGCCAAGGGAAAGAAGGTGGCCATTTCCCGGGGAGAGTTGGTGGAGATCGGCGGTTCCTTCCGGGTGCCGGAGATCATGGAGCAGAGCGGTGCAGACCTGGTGGAGGTGGGCACCACCAATAAGACCCACCCTGAGGACTATGAAAACGCCATTTCGCAGCAGGAGGCCACCGTGCTGCTGAAGGTCCACACCAGCAACTTTTCCATTGTGGGTTTTACGGAGTCCGTGAGTGTCAGGCAGATGGCGCAGATTGCCAAGGGAAACGGATCTTTGGTTCTCTATGATGTGGGATCCTGCTTCCTGTTTCCCCGGGAGTATATAGGCCTGCATGCAGGAGAGACCGTGACCAGGGCGTTACAGGACGGAGCGGATGTGGTGTGCTTCTCCGGCGATAAGCTGATGGGCTCCACACAGGGCGGAATTCTGGTGGGCAAAAAAGAGCTGATCGAAAAAATGCGGAAAAACCATCTGACCAGAATGCTTCGTGTGGACAAGCTTTCTCTGGCCGCATTGGAGCTGACGCTGCGGCACTGCCTGGACCCCAGAGAGGCCTGTGAAAAGATCCCCACTCTCCATATGCTGTCCATGAGCCGGGAAACCTGCACCCAAAAGGCGGCGGCTTTGGAAACGGCATTGTCCGGGGCGGCACCGTCGCTGCACATCGGCACGGTCCTGACGGAAGATGAGGTGGGCGGCGGCTCCCTGCCCGGGGTCATGCTGCCGGGATGCGCCGTTGCGGTTTCTTCCTGCGCCGTCAGTGCCCAGCGGATAGAACAGCAGCTGAGACTGCGGAAAACCCCAATCATTACCCGGGTTTGGAAGGACCAGGTCCTGATTTCCCCCCGGACCCTTTGCGACGGGGACCAACAGGAGCTGATGCAGGCGTTCAGAGAACTGGAACAGCTAATCAAAGAGGAGAGAGACACAAAATGAAACATCTGGTAATCGGCACGGCGGGCCATGTGGATCACGGCAAAACCTGCCTGACCAAGGCCCTCACAGGGACGGACACGGACCGCCTGAAGGAAGAGCAGAAAAGAGGTATCACCATCGAGATCGGCTTTGCCCAGCTGACCTTGCCCAACGGACAACAGGCCAGCATCGTGGATGTTCCCGGACATGAGAAGTTTGTGCGAAATATGCTGGTAGGTGCCACGGGCATCGATGTGGTGCTTCTGGTGGTTGCTGCGGATGAGGGATTCATGCCCCAGACCCAGGAGCATTTGGATATTCTGTCTCTGCTCAATGTGAAAAACGGCATTATTGTTCTGACCAAGGCGGACATGGTGGATGAGGACTGGCTGGAAGTGGTAAAAGATGACACCAGAGAGCGGGTGAAGGGCACCTTCCTGGAGAACGCCCCCATGCTGACGGTTTCGGCCTACACAGGCCAGGGCATTGAGGAGCTGAAAAACGAGATCGTATCTCTGGTGGAGCGCACCGAGTCCCGGAAATCCGACCGGCCCTTCCGACTGCCTGTGGATCGGGCCTTCTCCATCAAGGGATTCGGTACGGTCATCACCGGCACCCTGGTGGACGGCACCATCCAGACCGGCGATTCTGTCATGGTCTATCCTCAGCAGAAGCTGGCCCGGGTGCGGGAGTTGCAAAACCACGACGAGAGCCAGACAGAGGTAGAGGCCGGTATGCGTGTAGCGGTGAATCTGTCCGGCGTGGAACGGCAGGAGCTGGTGCGGGGCTGCACCATTGCCGAGCCGGATTCCATGGAGCTTTCCAAGCAGATCGCCGTGCACCTGCAAATGACCCCGGATTCCCCCTTCGGCATCAAAAATTCCTCTAAACTCCATTTCCATCTGGGCACCCAGGAAATGGTGTGCAAGGTCCGCCTGCTGGACGGAGACCAGCTGGAGCCGGGGCAGAGCGGCTATGCCGTTCTTACCTTCCCGGAGGAACTGGTGGCCCGGAATCTGGACCGGTTTATCGTCCGGTTTTTCTCTCCCATGACCACCGTAGGTGGCGGTATTGTGCTGGATATGGATTCCCCCCGGCTGAAGCGGAAGGATGAGGCCGTGTTGCAGCGGCTCAAGCGGCTCAATGACTCCCCGGATTTTCGGATTCAGCAGATGGTGATGGATGCGGGTGCCGCCCTCACCAACGAAAACGCCCTGCTCAAGCGCAGCGGCCTGTCTGCCACTGTGGTGAAAGAGGTGCTGCGGCGCCATCTGGAAGAGGGGACGATTTTGCAGATCGAAAACGGCCTCATTGCCAAGGAGACCATGGACGCCATTTGGGCCAGAGCGGAGGAGCTTCTGGGCAAGTTCCACAAGGAAAATTCTTTGCAGGACGGTCTGCCTCTGGGCGAGCTGAGAGAAAAGCTCTTTGCCTCCTCCTCCAAAACCCTGGACTCCATTCTGGCCTACTTTGTAAAGACCAAAAAACTCCGTCTGGTTGGCAGCTGCGCCGCACTGTCCACCTTCAAATGCGCCTTCACTCCGGAACAGAAATCCATGCAGGAGAAACTCAACAAGCTCTACCAGGAGGTGGGCTTTGAAGCGCCCCTCACTGCGGATGTTTCGGCCCAGTTTGCCAACCGGCAGAAGCCCTTCCAACAGGTCATGGTGAAAATGCAAAAGGAAGGCACCCTCGTTGCGCTGACCCCTCAGACCTATGCGCATAAGTGCATTTGCCAGAAGGCTCTGGATGAATTCATCGGCATGTTCCAAAACAGCGACCAGGTGACACTGGCGGAATTTCGTACCAAGCTGGGAGTTTCCCGAAAATATGCCCAGATGTATCTGGATTATTTTGACCGCCTGAAGATTTCCAAAATGGTGGGAGACCACAGAATTTTGCTGAAACCGGACTATAAAATCGGGTAGGAGAGAGAAAAATGAAACGAGTTCGTGAGCATCTTCCTATTATCCTGACAGGCCTTGTGGTGGGCGTCCTGTCCATTCTTTTGGTGCAGTGGGGCAACCCTGCCAACATGGGGTTCTGTATCGCCTGCTTCCTGCGTGATATCGCAGGAGCCCTGGGGATGCACCGTGCAGAGGCGGTGCAGTACATCCGTCCCGAAATTATTGGCCTGGTCCTGGGCTCCATGGTCATGGCCATGGTGAACAAGGAGTTTAAGGTGCGGGGCGGCTCCTCACCCGTGACCCGGTTCATTCTGGGCGGGTTTATGATGGTGGGTGCCCTGATGTTCCTGGGCTGCCCTGTGAGAATGGTGATCCGTCTGGGCGGCGGCGACCTGAACGCAGCCTTTGGCCTGGCAGGCTTTGCACTGGGAATTTTTGTGGGTACGATGTTCCTGAAAAAGGGCTTTACCCTGAAGAAATCCTACAGCCAGACCAAGGCGGAGGGCCTTGCCATCGGGGTGGTCAATGTGGGTCTGCTGGTTCTGGTGGTGACGGCCCCTGCGTTCCTGTTCTTCTCCAAGGAAGGTCCCGGCTCCATGCATGCGCCCGTGATCGTTTCCCTCCTTGCGGGTCTGGTGGTCGGCGCACTGGCACAAAAGACCAGATTCTGTATGGCAGGGGGAATCCGGGATGCAATTATGCTGAAGGATTTTCACCTGCTGACCGGCTTTGTGGCCCTGCTGGCCGCAATCCTGGTGGGAAATCTGATCGTGGGCGGTTTTGGACTGGGACAGGGCCTCAAGGTGGGCTTTGAAGGACAGCCCATCGCCCATACCGACGGACTTTGGAACGCACTGGGCATGGTGCTTGTGGGATTCACCGCCGTTCTGCTGGGCGGCTGTCCCATGCGGCAGCTGGTGCTTTCCGGCAGCGGCAACAGCGATTCCACGGTGACGGTGCTGGGCATGGTGACAGGCGCTGCCATTTGCCATAACTTTGGCCTGGCCTCCTCCGGCGCCGGCCCCACTGGGGCAGGAAAAATTGCAGTGGCGGTGGGCCTTGTGGTGGTCACGGTCATTGGTCTTGTAAATACAAAGAAAGTGTAGGGTGAAACAGATGAATCAGATTGATGCACGGGGATATTCCTGCCCCGAACCTGTTTTGATGACCAAACGGGCACTGGAACAGGGAAGACCCCTGGTGGTGCTGGTAGACAATGAGACCCCTCTGGAAAACATTCGGCGCTTTGCCGCCAACCTGGGCTATCAGGTGGAGTGGAAGGAGCTGGGAGAAGATTTCGAGGTCACCATCCGATGAACGAACAGATTGCAACCTTTCACACCCATCTGGGAGCCATTCGCTTTCATAAGCTCCTGAAGGAGCTGGGAGACCCTGCGGTGATGATGCCGGTACCCCGGAAGCTGTCCGCCTCCTGCGGCACCTGTGTGAAGTTCAGCCGCCCCTTTGAAGAGGGGTGGGCAGACGAAGACCTGGAAGGGGTCTATGCAGTGAAAGACGGGGGCTTTGAGCAGATTTTCTTCAACGACGAAGAGGAAGCGTAAAAAACGGGAAACGCCCTGTTTTGACAACCAAAGAGTTCCACCGAATCCCCCGCAAAAAGCAGTGGTGCACCGGCTTTTTGCGGGGGATTTTTTCTGCTTGGAGAGAGGATTTCCGTTATTGAAAATCTCAATGATATGGGGAGATTCCATAGGATATCGGAATTGCTGGTCCATGGAATCTGTGCTATTATAGACAAAAAATCACAGGAAGAAACAGGAAAAATCACGAATCGATCAAAAATGGAGGATCTGTCAATGCTGGAAGTCAATGCAATGGGCGATGCATGCCCCATGCCGGTGATTAAAACCATGAATGCCATAAAGGCTCTGAAGCAGGGCGGTGCCGTAGAAACACGGGTAGACAACGAAATCGCCGTGCAGAACCTGCTGAAAATGGCCAAAGAGAAGGGCTATGCCGCTCGGTGGGAACAGGTGGCACAGGGAGAGTATCGGGTGGTTATCACCACGCAGCCCCAGGAATCCGCCGCCGCACCGCAGCCGGAGACCACCTGCCCGGCCCCGCAGAAGAACCGAAAGAAGATGGTGGTGGTCATTGCATCGGACCGGATGGGAGAAGGCTCCGAAGAATTGGGAAAAACCCTGCTAAAGGGATTCTTTTATGCCCTGACCCAGCAGGAGACCCTTCCCGACACCATCCTCTTTTACAACAAAGGCGCACAGATGAGCTGTGAAGGCTCCCCTGCCCTGGAGGATCTGCGGAGCTTGCAGGAACAGGGGGTGGAGCTGCTGACCTGCGGCACCTGCCTGAACTATTACGGTCTGGCGGACCGTTTGGCTGTGGGTGAGGTGACCAACATGTATGTTATCTGCGAAAAGATGACCGGTGCGGACACCCTGGTGAAGCCATAGTATGAGAAAAAAAGAATTGTCGCTGATTATTGCATTCGATGAGACCGCCCAGGCCATGGGAGCGGAGCGGTGCTTTCAGGAACGGGGCCTGCCCGGGCGTTTGATCCCCATTCCCCGTGAAATTACGGCGGGCTGCGGCCTTGCATGGAAGGCCCCGCCGCAGGAGCAGCAACGCCTGAAGGAGGCGCTGGAGGAGTTCTCTCCGGGAAACTGCCGTTTTTATGTGCTGGAGGTTTAGAAATATGAAATGCAGTATCGGAATCGATATCGGCTCCACCTGCGCAAAGACCATTGTTTTGGATGAAGAAAAGAAGATCGTCCATCGGCTGCTTCGGCCCACGGGCTGGAGCAGCATAGACACGGCCCGGGAGATTCGCAGCAGTCTGTGCGATCTGGGGGTGGACATGGACCGGGCGGCCGTGGTGGCTACGGGCTATGGCAGGATTTCGGTGCCCTATGCAGACAAAACCGTTACGGAGATCACCTGTCACGCCAAAGGGGCCTGTTACATCCACGGAACGGGGGATCTGGCCGCCATCGACATTGGAGGTCAGGATACCAAGATCATCACCGTGGCCAAAGGGGCCGTTTCGGATTTCCTGATGAATGACAAGTGTTCGGCAGGGACGGGGCGGTTTTTGGAGGTGATGGCCAATACCCTGGGGGTCTCTCCCCTGGATCTGTGCCGCATGGCGGCGGAGGGAGGCAATACGACCATCAGCTCTCTGTGCACCGTGTTTGCGGAGTCGGAGGTCATCAGCCTCATCGGACGGGGAGAGAAACGGGAGAACATCGCCTATGCCGTGGTGGATTCCATCGTGCAAAAGGTGGCCTCGCAGGCCAAACGACTGGGCATTTCCAAGCAAGCGGTCTGCCTGACGGGGGGACTTTGTGAATTTGATTATCTGCGTCAGCGTCTGGCTGCCGTGCTGCACACCCAGGTGGAGGCACAGCCGGACGGGCGATATGCCGGAGCAATCGGAGCGGCACTGCTGGCTTCGGCACTTTGAAGGAGAATAAGAAGATGATTTATCTGGACAATGCAGCAACCACGCTGCACAAGCCCCAGCAGGTGATTGACGCCGTGGTGCGGGCCATGCAGACTATGGGGAATTCCGCCAGGGGTGCCCATGGAAGCTGCCTGAATGCGTCTCGCACCGTTTACGATGCCAGGGTAAAGCTGGCTCATTTTTTTGGATGCCAGCGACCGGACCATGTGATTTTTACCGCAAATTCCACGGAGGCCCTGAATATTGCAATCTGTGGAATCCTCTCACCCGGGGACCATGTCATTACCACGGATCTAGAGCACAACTCGGTTCTGCGGCCTCTGTATGAAATGGAGGAGAACCACCGGGTGGCCCTGAGTTTCGTGGAGGCGGACCGGCACGGATGCGTGGAGTATGAGCAGTTTGAACGGCTGATTCGACCGGAAACCAAGGTTATCGTCTGCACTCATGCCTCCAATCTTACAGGCAATCTGCTGGACATTGAGCGGATCGGAACCATCGCCCATGCCCACGGGGTGCTGTTTCTTGTGGATGCCTCCCAGACTGCCGGGGTGGTGCCCATTGATATGGAGAAAATGCACATTGATGTGCTGTGCTTCACGGGCCATAAGGGGCTTATGGGCCCACAGGGAACCGGAGGACTTTGTATCCGGGAAGGCGTGCAGATCAGACCCTGGAAACGGGGCGGCTCCGGCGTTCACTCCTATGACCGCCACCAGCCTGAGGCATATCCCACCAGACTGGAGGCCGGGACCCTCAATGCCCATGGAATCGCCGGACTTTCGGCGGCGGTGGACTATATCCGGCAGGAGGGCATGGAACGCATGGCACAAAAGGAAACGGCGCTGATGCAGCGCTTTTATGAAGGGGTCCGCTCTATACCGGGGGTCACGGTTTACGGAGACTTTTCCGGGCCTGCACGCTGTGCCGTGGTGAGCCTCAATATTTACGACTACGATTCCAGCAGTGTGTCGGACGAGCTGGAACAGACCTATGGCATTTCCACCCGGCCCGGTGCCCACTGCGCACCCAGGATGCATGAAGCCCTGGGCACCACCCGGCAGGGGGCGGTCCGATTCAGTTTTTCCTGGTTCAATACGGAAGCGGAAGTGAATGCGGCCATAGAGGCCGTGAAAGAACTGGCGCAGCCCTGATCTGAAACAGGCAGAGTTTCTATTCAGCACCCAAAACTGACCAAACGCCAAGAATAACAATCAGGAGGAAGAAAAATGTCTGATTATGTGCAAATGTGGAAAGACCTTGGGATGGATCTGGAGAACCATGACATGCTGTGCCAGGTTCTGCCCACGGCGGTGGGAGATGTGTTTTTGACCCAGGAAAACCGGCCGAAGGCCATGGATTTTTGGGATCTTGTGATTTCCGAGGTCCATGGAATCCGGCCTGCCGAGCTGGTGCAGGAGCAGAAAAAAGGGCGGAAGGTCTTTGGTACATTCTGTGTCTATGTGCCGGACGAAGTGGTGATAGCGGCCAACGGCATTGTGACCGGCCTTTGCGGCGGTTCTCAGTTCTGGGTGCCCGGGGGAGAGGAAGTGCTGCCGAAGAACACCTGCCCCCTCATTAAGGCCTCCGTGGGTGCCCGCCTGGGAAAAACCTGTCCGTTCTTCCGCATTGCGGATATGTATGTAGGAGAGACCACCTGCGACGGAAAGAAAAAGGCCTATGAGATCCTGGGGGAGGATGTCCCCATGTATGTGATGGATGTACCGCAAATGAAGCGAGAGAAGGACATCCTCAAGTGGAAGGATGAAATCGCGGAATTTGCGGGGATGGTGGAACGGTTCACCGGAAACGAAATCACCCCGGAGAAGCTTTCCCGGGCCATTCACCTGGTGAATGAGAAGCGCAGGGCGTTGCAGCGTGTGTATGATTGCCGAAAGTCCAAATGTCTGCCCATCTCCGGACGGGACGCTCTGCTCATGATGCAGATCGCCTTCTTTGACGACCCGGCCCGGTGCGCCAAGATGTGCAATCGGCTGGCAGACGAACTGGAACAGCGCATCCGGGACGGGGTCAGTGTTGTGCCTGCCGGCACCAAGCGGATCCTGGTCACCGGCACGCCTTTGGCGGTACCCAACTGGAAGCTGCATAACATCATTGAGACCAGCGGAGCCGTGGTGGTGTGCGAGGAGATGTGCACGGGAACACGGTACTTTGAAAACCTGGTGGACGAGAGCCAAACCACCCTGGACCAGCAGTTTATGGCTCTGTCTCAGCGGTATATGAAGACCAACTGCGCCTGTTTTACCCCCAATACCGGCCGCATTGAGGATCTTTTGCGGATGGTTCGGGAGTATCAGGTGGACGGCGTGATCGATTGTAGCCTGAAATTCTGCTGTCTGTACGACACGGAAAAGCGTGGGGTCAGTGCAGCTCTGAAGGACGCCGGGATCCCGGTGCTGTCCCTGGAAACGGACTATGAAGATTCCGATGCAGAGCAGCTGCGTACCCGCATCGGCGCATTTGTGGAGATGCTCAATGACTGATTCTCAAGTGCGGTATTACATCCTGTTCCGGACCTATGAGGAGGGCCTTGCGCTGCATGACCTGCTGGACGGGGAGGAGATCCCCAACCGCATTGCACCGGCTCCCCGAGCCATTCAGGGGAAATTGTCCTGCGGCATGTCCCTGCTGCTGCTGCCGGAACATGTGGAGGCGGCCGAGGCCTGCATTGCCCGGCATGAAGCTTCCTATTATGCCATTGTCCCTTTGGAAGGACAGCTGAGATCCCATCGGGACAAATATTGCTGAAAACGGAACAATCTCCGGCAGAAACGGGAAACAACCTGTTTCTGCCGGAGATTTTATGTGCGATCAGTCTGATTCGGGGTGATATGTTTTCAAAAAGGTGAGAAGCTCCTGCTCGGCGGGGGTAAATGCGGCATTGCGCATGGTGGCAAGATAAATTTCACGGGTCAGACCCTTGGGGTCCATTTCAAAAGACAGGACCCGTCCCGCTGCAACCTCCTGCCGGACGGAGAGGGAAGAGAGAATGGCAACGCCAAAGCCGCCGATGACCATATGCTTGATGGCCTCCGGGTCGTCCATGCGGGCTACCACGGAGAGTGTCTTGGAAGAGAGACCCTGACTTTTTATGTAGTCCCGGGCCGTGCGGCCGGTGCCGGAGCCTTCGGAGCGGGCCACCATGGGTTCCGTCAGTAAATCCCGGCCGAAGGCGCCGTTTTCCTTCAGTTTTTGATACCGGGGAAGATTGGGAGCCACCAGCACCAGCCGGTCCTCTGCCAGGGGAAAATAGTCCACGATATCCGGCTCGCTGACGGTTCCCACGAATCCAAGGCGGATTTCTCCTTCCTTCAGAAGCTTATGGATGCAGGTGCTGTCTCCGTGGCGGAGCACATAGCGAAAGTCCTTCTGCACCGCAAGAAAGGCGGACAGATACCGGGGCAGCAGATACTGGCCGGGGACGGTGGAGGCCCCCAGAAGAATGGGGCGGTAAGGCTCTGCATTGCGGAACAGGGAAGGGATGGATTTGCAGGTGCTGATGATTTCCTTTGCGATGGGATACAGGGTCTCGCCCTCCCGGGTCAGGCAGACTTGGCGGCGGCAATTACGGATAAAAAGAGGCTTGCCCAGAATCTGTTCCAGGGACATGAGGTGGGAACTGACGGTGGACTGGTTCAAAAACAGTTCTTCCGCCGCCCGGGTGAAGCTGCCGAATTCCACGATGGCAATAAAGATTTCCAGTTGTTTCAGGCTGAATTCAATCATGTAGATTCTCCCTTGTTATGTGTGTCCCACGGGCAAAGAGCATGGGGCCCGGCCCGCCGGAGTCCGCAAGCGGCGGTATCCGCTTCGGGGCATGCAAAGACCACCGGCATCCAAAGCGGAATGCCGGTGGCTTGTAATGGTCTGGCTTAGCAGTAAAAATCCTTGATCTTCTTTGCTCTGCTGGGGTGGCGGAGCTTACGGATGGCCTTGTTCTCGATCTGACGGATTCTCTCTCTGGTGACGCCAAAGATCTGGCCCACTTCTTCCAGCGTGTGGGTGCGACCGTCATACATGCCGAAGCGCATCCGCAGCACATCGGCCTCACGCTCGGTGAGAGTGCCCAGGATCTCGGACAGGGCCTCGGCCAGCAGGGCGTTGGAGGTGGCATCCGCAGGTCCGGGGGTGTTGTCATCCTCCACGAAAGAGCCGATGGTGGTATCTTCTTCGTCACCGACAGGAGTGTCCAGGCTGAGCGTGTCAGCGGCGGTACGGTTGGCCTCGATGATTTTTTCCACCGGGAGATTCAGCTCCTTGGCGATTTCCTCCACGGTAGGCTCGCGGCCCAGCTCCTGCACCAGCTTTCGGTTGCAGCGGGTGGCCTTGTTGATGACCTCCACCATATGCACCGGCACACGAATGGTCCGGGCCTGGTCGGCAATGGCACGGGTGATGGCCTGCCGGATCCACCAGGTTGCATATGTAGAGAATTTGTTTCCCTTTGTCCAGTCGAATTTGTCAACCGCCCGGATAAGACCTGTGTTGCCCTCCTGAATGAGATCCAGAATGTGCAGGCCACGGCCGGAATATTTCTTGGCAATGGAGACCACCAGACGGAGGTTGGCCTCTGTCAGCTTGTCCTTGGCACGCTTGTCGCCGGAGGCCACACGCTTTGCCAGCTCGATCTCTTCTTCGGCGGACAGGAGCTTTACCTGCCCGATTTCCTTCAGATACATACGAACGGGATCATCCAGATTGTACTCGGCAGCAAGATCCACCGGGTCCACCAGATCCTCTTCTTCCACATCGCTGAGATCTGCATCCCCGCCAAGGCTGTCATCAATGGGGGGCAGGGTATCATCCAGATCCAGCTCTAAATCTGCACCTGTAATCTGAATTCCCAGGGTATCAAACTTCTCGTAGATTTCCTCGATCTTCTCCGGGGAGATGTCCAGCTTCTCCAACTCGGCGTTCAACTCGGAAGCACGCAACATCCCATCTTTCCGGCCTTTGGCGATCAGGGACTGCAATACAGCATATGAATCTTCGTTTGTTTTTGCGGGCTTCTTTGCGCTACTCATAATAACACTTCCTCCATCTTCCTAAAACAACAGTGCAGAAACAACCCATGCACTTTGACTATATCCCGTTTTTTCTGATTTGACAAGGGAAAAATACCAGGAATTTTATGAAAAATCTAATATTTCTCTCCAGAAATGGAGAATTCCGGTTTCCGAGGGGGAAAATCCCTTCAGATTGTGTCGGATTCTTCGTCCTTTGAGGTGGTTTCCTCCTGACTGGGAGCTTCTGCGCTGGGGGCAATGGGGTGCAGTGTGACTTCTACCCGGTTGATGGGGGTGCCCATCTGATAAAATTTCTCCTCATAATCGGTCATAATGCCCACGGGGCCGTTGGCGTGGAGGTCAAATGTGGTCTTGTCCATGGGGAAGGACAGGGCTGCAAACTCCTCCAGAGAGAACTCGAACAGGGGCCGGTTATCCGTTTTAAAATGGATCTGGCCGCCCTCGGCCAGCACCCGACTGTATTTTTCCAGGAATCCCCGATGGGTCAGACGGCGCTTGGCATTTTTCTTCCGGGGCCAGGGGTCACAGAAGTTGATGAACATACCGTCCAGCTCCCCGGGGGTAAAGCACTCCTCGATCCGGGCCACATCGATGTCCACAAAGAACACATTTTTGAGTCCCAGCTCTTTGGCCTTCTCCATGGCCACCACCATGGCATCGGCGCAGCGCTCCATGGCAATGAGAAGCATGTCCGGGTTGGCCTGGGCGGTCTCCACGGTGAAGCGGCCTTTTCCACAGCCTACCTCGACCCAAAGGCGGGTGCACTGGGGAGCCAGAGAACGCCAGCGCCCTGCCATGGATTCCGGCTCCCGAATCCACCAGTCGCTGCAGCGCTCCATCCGAGGCCCAAGATTGGGCTTTTTTCTCATGCGCATGTTATATTCCTCCTGTAAGCTATAATAAAACAACTTATTATAACAGAAAAACCGGCCGGAGTCAAAGGAAAATCACTGTTTTTTGTAGGATAGACAAAGATGTCATTAAATATGCACAATAACCTGTGATTTGTGAGGGAAAAGCAAACCGGCAAGATCTTATAAATATTTGGTATTTTGCATTTTATGCACGACGGCTGTGAAAATAGGGGGCTTGCCTATTATTTATTGACATGCAAATCATTAAAAATTATGTAACAATATAAAGAAATACGCAATTATTTTTGGATAAAAGTACTGAAATTAAATATATCAAAATGGAATTCGTCAAATTATACAGGCTGTACAGATACTACTATATACCTTTTTGGTATTATTGACTTTTTGCACAACGGGGGCTTATAATAATTCCATCAAACGAATTTCTCTATAGAGTTTTGCCGGAAATTCCACAGAGAGATGAGAATGAAAAATGGAGGAAGAGAAATTGAAAAAGCACTTGTTCAAAAAGTCAGTATCCCTGCTTTGCTCCGCAGCCATGGTTGTGGGATTGTGTGCAGGTTTGGCACAGGAAGCCTTTGCTTCTTTGGGATATTGGCCGGACCCCTTGGAAATTCCCAATGAGTATTATCAGGAAAACACAACCTTACAGCCCTATGGTTCCTGTTTCCTCATCGATGAGCTGAAAAACTGGAGCCCTGACAATGACCCTGATGCCCGGTATAACCGCAGCGCAATCCCTCTGGCCGAGCGTTGGATGGGTCCCAGCGTGAACCCTCTGGCTTCCCGCGATGCCGGCGTGATGCCTCTGGCCATGGGCAATGCCCGTGCCAGCCAGGGACCCTCTCAGGGCGGTGACGGCGCTGCCTGCTATGCATTCAATAACTTCCAGTATGTGGATGTTTACAACTTTTGGGGTGGCTCCTCTGCCGAGGGCCCCATTGCCATTCCTTCTCCTGAGCTGATCGACGCAGGTCACCGCAACGGCGTGCCCGTCACCGGCACCATCTTCATCCCCTGGGGCGACAGCGCTTACGGTAACCAGTTCGTTCGGGAAATGGTGGAGAAGGATGCTCAGGGCCATTTCATTGCTGCGGACAAGCTGATTGAGATTGCCCAGTACTACGGCTTTGACGGCTACATCTTCAACGCCGAATCCGGTACCGGCGTTCCCGGATTCAAAGAGTTCCTCATCTACCTGCAGGAAAACAAGCCCGAAAACTTCACCATCTCCTGGTACAATGGTTCCGGTACTTTGGGTGCCAGCAACATTGCAAGCTGGATGCAGGACGGCGATACCAAAATCACAGACGACTGGTGGCTGGATATGTCCGGCGGCGGATACGGCGGCGGCCCCCGCACCAGCGTGGAGGCAGCCATTGAGTGTGGCGTATCTCCCTGGAAAGTTCACTCTACTTGGGAAAACTGGCCTATGACCAGCGGCGCCAAGGGCGGTCACTACAAAACCCGTCTGGGTGAAGACGGTAAAGTCATCAGCTCTCTGGGCATTCTGGCACCCACTGCTTCTCTGATGGCATCCAAGACCCCCGAGGATTTCATGAATGTGCAGGATCAGAAGCTGTGGGTCGGCCCCTCCTTTGATCCTACTACTGAAAAGCGTCCTGAAAATGAATTCTGCGGGTTCGCAAGCTTGGTTGCGGACCGCACCCCCGTTCTGGGCACTGACTTTGTAACCAACTTCACCACCGGCAATGGTCACAAGTTCTACGAAGACGGCAAGATCGTGGGCAAGGAAAACGGCTGGTACAACCGTTCCATCGGCGATGTGCTGCCCACCTGGCGCTGGATTATTGAGTCTGAGGGTCAGAAGCTGAATGCCATCATTGACTATGCCGATGCATGGTACGCAGGCACTTCCATGAAGATTTCCGGCAACATGGATGCCAACAAGCCCAACCATGTGAAGCTGTACAGCTGCAACATGCAGATCACCGACAAGACCAAGTTTGATTTTGTCTATAAGACCCCCAAAGACGGCGTGAAGGTAGAGCTGGGTCTGTGCTTCGGCGACACCTATGCTGCTGAGAACTTCAAGTTCTATGACCTGGCAACCAAGGCCGACGGCAAGTGGAATACCACCAGCCTGGACCTGGCTGGGGATGCGGGCAAGACCGCCATTGCCATTTCCCTGCGCTTCACTTCTGCGGATGGTGTGAAGGATTATGCCATCAATGTTGGCCAGATGGCCATTACCACCGACAAGACCGCTCCAAAGGCCGCTGCCAATGTGACTCTGGATGAGGTGATCTATCCCACCGACAAGACCATGGAAGCCAGAATCTACTGGGAAAACGGCGAAAATGCCTTCATGAATCGGATCTACCGGGTACATAAGGACGGCACCCGGGAACTGGTAGGCGTCACTCCTTCCGATGCCTTCTATCTGGGCAGCTATGAGAAGGAAGAGGGCGAAACTGCCTGCACTTTCGAGATCGTGTCCTATTCCGAGAACTGCGTCAAGGGCGAGAGTGCCACCATTGAAATTGCATGGCCTGAGGAAGTGAAAGACGGATTTGTTCCTGTCTTTGACGAAGGCCCCAACCTGGCCCTCAAGAAGCCCGCCGTTTCCATGACCGGCAACCTGGGCGAAACCGGCGTCCATCAGCTAAATGACGGCACTGTGCTGAATGGCTCCAAGTGGTGCGTCGATAACATTACCCGTGGTTCTGCCGTGATCGACCTGGGTGAAAACAAGAACATTCAAAGATGGGTTACTTACCACGCCAACTGCCCCGGAGCAGGTGAGGGCGTCAGCTTCAACACAGTCAGCTTCGACCTGCAATATGCGCCCGATGACGGACAGCCTCTGCTGAATGGCGATACACAGCAGAGCCGAGACCGTGTAAACAGCCTGCAGTTCAGAGTTGCCGATAATGTTTTCAACAACAAGCAGGATGTTACCGACCGGAACCTGACGGCGCCTATTACCGCCCGTTACATTAAGCTCAATGTTACCCAGTCCGATAACTGCCCCTGGCGTGCAATCCGTGTCTACGAGCTGGAGCTTTTTGAAAAGGCCGGCATTGACAATACCGCTTCTCCCTACGAGCGCAACCTTACCGTGCGCAACAACAAAGGTGCCACTGACACTGTGATCGTAGATAATGTACAGATGATCTACTCCTCCGGCTCCTATGCGCAGAGCAACGGCACCTTCCACGAAGATACCGGTAAGGTCCGTCTGTTCAATGATCTGACCTCTGAGGAACCCATTGCAACGGTTAAGGCTGTGCAGCCCACCGAGGGCTACAAGCAGAGAGGCGTGGGTATTGCAACCTTTGAGGGTCTGAATCTGAAGCCTGAGGGCGGCCGCCTGTACTATGATGTCCTGGATGGTTCCGGTACGGAAGTAAGTCACAGCCGCCGGGCCAGCGTGTACTATGCACCCGAGGCAGGAACCGCTCCCACAGCCCCCAAGAGTGCGGTGCTGAATCGAACCACCAGAGGATTCCAGCTCCGGAATCAGTATGCCAAGTTTACGGCTACCGGTCTGGAAGATGGTACGTCCGTATGGATCTACACCGCCAAGGATGCCAAGACCGCAGTGCTGCGTACACTGCCTGCTGTAAACGGAACCGTTTCCATTGAGCGGGTTCCCCTGAAGAAGGAGGGCGGCTCCATCTTCTATGAACTGCACAAGGAAGGCAAGCCGGTTTCGCAGATGTATGAGCTAACTTATGGCAAGCCGGAAACCCTGAATGCGGACCTCACGGGTCTCAATGAACTCATTGCCAAGTGCGATGCCATCACCCAGGCCGACTGCACCAGCTCCACCTGGACCGCATTCCAGACAGCGCTGACCGCTGCCAAGGAAGTGACCAAGGCCGCCGCCACAGGTGCACAGGCTGAAAAGGCTCGCGCAGATCTGGCAAAGGCCTACGCAGGCTTGCGCTTTAAGGGCAATGTCCAGCGCTTGAACGAGCTGTGCCAGTTGTACGGTACTTATAAGGCCGAGGAATATACTCCCGCCACCTTTGAGGCATTTACCAAGGCACTGGAGGCAGCCAAGAATACCGTTAAGACCAGAGACTACAGCAACTACGAAATTGAGCAGACTCGGATTGCTCTGGAAGATGCTGTCCGTGGCTTGCAGCGGGTAGATCAGATTACTGTTACCGGTGTGACGGTTGCTCCTGCCGCGGTTTCCGTGCAGAAGGGTGCCACCCAGCGCTTCACTGCAACCGTAGAAGGCACCGGCAACCCCAGTCAGGATGTCACTTGGACCCTGTCCGGCAACGAAAGCAATGGGACCACTCTGAAAGATGGTCTGCTGACCGTTGCTTCCGATGAGCCCTCTGCCAAGCTGACAATTACCGCAACTTCCGTTGCAGACACCAAGGTTCATGGCACTGCCACCGTAACCGTTACCGATGGAAGCACGCCCCCTGACCCCACCGAGCCCGCTGGCTCTGAGCTGCTGTCCAGAAACGCCACCGTGATCGGCAGCCGCTACAATCATCATGGCCAAGACGGCGCAGCCCAGGCTTTCGACGGTAAGAAGGAGACCAAGTGGTGCGCTGAGAGAACCCCCAACTATGTGGTCTTTGATGTAAAGGACCCCGCTGTGGCCAGCCGTTTGGTGGTATCCCACGCAGGTGCTGGCGTTCCCGCTGAGGACAAGCGCCTTAACACCAGTGACTTTGCCCTGTATGTGCTGGACCAGTCCAAGTACACAGATGCCCAGTTCCTGGCTCTGGATCAGGATGCAAAGCAGACTGTCATGGACGAGGACGCCAACTGGGTAGTTCTGAAGAACTACACCGGCAACGAACAGGATGTCACTGACGATGTTCTGCAGACCACCGTTGAAAGCCGGATTTACCGCCTGAAGGTCACCGATGGTGATAGAAACTGGTGGGGCGGCAATGATACCATTCGTATTTACGAAATTGAACTCTACGGCAAAAAGAGCGGGACCGTGGTTCCTCCTGAGGAAATCACCATCACTGTTGATCCCAAGGAGATTACCATTGACAATGCTCCCGGCCTGAAACAGCAGTTTACTGCCATTGTCGATGGCACGAAAGACACCACTGTAATCTGGTCTGTTTCCGGCAACAGCAGCAATGACACCCGTGTAGAAAATGGCCTGCTCTTCCTGGGTGAAGGGGAGACTGCCGAAACACTGACGATTACCGCAACTTCCAACGCAGACAAGACCAAGAGTGCCACCGCAACGGTGCACATTGAAGCTCCCAGCCACTCTGTAAGAGTGAGCGGAGATATCACCAACGGTACTGTCACCGCTGACAAAAAGACCGCCAAGGAAGGCGAGACCGTGACTCTGACCGTAGCTCCCGCTGAGGGATATGAGCTGGTCAAGGGTTCTCTGAAGGTCAACGGCAAGCCCATTGAGGGCAATACC
>JARIBV010000045.1 GCA_029257335.1 Faecousia sp. | reverse complement strand
CCAAGTCGTTTGCAGACGGCAAGGTAAAGGTGGAACTGGGGGACGATCCCCAGCGCAGCGGCGTGTATGAATTCTCGTTCAACATCCACAATATGGAGGCCACCGAGAAGACATTTGGTCTGTCTGCTGACTTCTTTACCCAGAAGCTGTTTGAAGACTACGCAAACGACAAGAAAGATGACAAGCAGATGGCGTTTTATATGGATACCCAGACGGTCTCCATGCCTGTGAATGTGACTTGGGAAGTGGACGGAAAGCCACTGGTTTCCGGAAATCTGGCGGCGGGTCTGGACTTTGATGGAAACGGCTCTGTAAATGCTGCCGACGGTCAGGCGCTTCTGGATTATGTGGTGGACAACACCAAGAGCATCCAGAACCAGGAAAAGGCGGACCTGGACAAGGATGGCGATGTGGATACCCACGATGCCTATTTGTTTTTCAAAGAACTGAGCAGCAGTACTGTGTCGGTCCCTTCTGAAGGTTTCGTCAAAGTCCATGTGAAGATGGAACTGACCGATGCATGGAACAAGTATATGCAGAAGGCAACCAACGGCGCTTATGTCCAGGGATATGTCTTTGCCAGAAGTCTGGCAAGCAAGGAAGGTGTCATGGGTACTGCCCATTCTATCCCGGTTCTGGGCTTCTGCGGTAACTGGTCGGATGCGTCTATGTATGATGTAGGAACCTTTGCAGAGTATGCGACGGGGGATGAATTCCGTGCACCGTATTTAGGAAAGATCAATGCCAACGCTTATTTGGTCATCTATGCGGAGGACACTGACAATTATTATGCCCTGGGCGGCAATCCTCTGGTTCCGGATGATACCTATATGCCGGAGCGGAACGCAATCAATTCTCAAAACGGCGATGCTGTGAGCAGAGTGCAGTTTACTTCCATCCGAAATGCTGTGGAAGGCCGCTTGACGGCTAAGAATGTAACCAAAAATCAGGAACTGCTGGAACTGTTCTCCGGCGCTGTGGGGGCGGCGTTCTTCTATCCCTCCGCAGGTAAGTGGAGAAACACCAGCTTTGGCATGAAGACAAACTTCGTTCCCAAGAATGCAGAGGAAGGCGACCATATCCTGATGGATATGGTGCTGGCCCCTGAGTACTATGCAGACAGCAAGGGCAATGTGAATTGGGAGGCTCTGGGCAAGGGCACCAGCTTCAGCCTGCCTCTGATTGTAGACAATACCGCACCTACCTTGAAGGATGTGTCCATCAGCGTCACCGATAAAACCATGACCGTTACGGCATCCGACAATCAGTACATAGCCGCAGTTGCGCTGTTTAACAAGGCCGGCACTAAGGTCCTGTCAGCTACCGGTTCGATTCAGGATACACAGCCCGGCGCAACCAATCAGTATGTTCTGGATCTGTCTGAAGTAAACGGCAAAAAGTTTACATTGCAGGTCATGGACTATGCCATGAATACCGTCACTTATGTTGTGGATATGCAAATCGGAGAAGAGCAGCCCCTTCCTGAAATGATCGCATATAGCTTGACCTCCAAGTACTGGTTTGCCTTCGACAAGAACACCGAGTATGCCCCGGAGGCTGCGGAAGGTCTGCCCCCCTACGGCAATACCAAGCATGTATTCACAGCTGCTACCATTGCAGACCATATCGTTCTGGCGGTCACGGAAGACGGAGACCTGTACGCAATGCCGGAAGATGACCTGTCTGAAGAGAATCTTGTGGGCAATGTGGGCATGGAAGTGACCGATATGGCGTTCAACAAAGCCAATGGCGAGGTATACGCCGTGAGTGACAACAGCCTGTTTGTCATTGACAAATTCACGGGTAAGGCCACCAATGCAGGCAAAATCGGGATCAAAACCAATACCCTGGCCTGTGATCCCAGCGGTGTTTTCTATTGCAATGAGTTTGATACCGTAAATGTCTACAAGTTTACGCTGGACACCATGGCAAAGCCCACGCTTCTCGGCAAGGTGGACGGCGATGTGGATATCACTTCCAAGTATATCCAGGCCATGGAAATTAACCCCAATAACAACATGCTCTGCTGGAACTCCTTCTCCACGGAAATCGTGGATTTGTGGGACCAGCCTGTTGAGGCCAGCTATTCTTACTACATCGAGATGGACACCAAGACCGGAAAGGCGACTGTCTATAATGATCTGTGGGAAGAGATTTGCGCTCTGATTATCCCGGAACGCACATCCGGAAATGGCTGGGCCGATCCTACGGATCAGGTCACCAATGTTGTGCTGCCCGTCAAGGAGCTGCAAATTCTGAAAGGCACCAGTAAGCAGCTCTCCGCAGTGGTTCAGCCCTGGACCGCTACCGACCGCACAGTGAACTGGAAGTCTTCGGATGAAGCGGTTGCGGTTGTAGATGAGCAGGGAATGATAACCGGCAAGGGCGTTGGCACCGCGACCATCACCGCAACCTCCAAGCTGAATCCCAAGATCAGTGCCCAGTGCAAGGTGACCGTGGATAAGCTGAATGTCACTGTAAAGGGAATGCTTCAGAATACGGATGGAAAAGCCCAGCTCTTCTCCTGGAACCTGGCAGAACAGGATCAGTGGACGGCGGGAAATTCCGTAGATGCAAAACTGGCCTCTGCCACCTTTGACACGGAGCAGAAGTGCTATTATGTTCAGGAAGATTCCAAGCAGATGAAGATGCATAAGCTTGCCGAGGATGGCTCCACGACGGAAACCTCCACATCCAATGGTGTGGGCATTCATTTGTGGGACATGGCCTACAGCCCCTTCTTCTCCGGTAAGGAAACTGCCAAGGTTTCCGGTATCTCCGGCTATTATTTCCTGACCCCAAAGGACCCCATGAACCTGGATACCAATGCCTTTGATATGCAGAACTATTGCGAGTACCTCACAGCCATTGCCTCTCTTGGTCAGGAAAAGTTTACGGACACAGAGACAGGGCAGCAGAAGGATACAGAGCATATTGTACTGCTGACCAAGGAAGGCAGAGTCATTCACTTCTGGATTTATCAGAACGGGGATGCTATGGATGCATGGCTCAAGATTTATCCCAGCAATATCGAGCTACCCTTCAGAGGAAACACCGTAGATCAGATGTTCTGTTCCATGGTGGGAGGCAATGACGGGGCATTGTATCTGTCGTACTTTACCGGCAAGTCAAACGAACTGTACCGCCTGACTCTGGATGAAAAGCAGGAGCAATATCATGCGGATATTGTATGCAGCTTTGGCGAAAATGTATGGCCTGCCATTGTGACAGAGGTCACCGGCAATACACCGGCGGAGCACAATTTCGTTCCCGTAAACCCGGAAAAGGTGGAATCCGTAACGGTTACGGAGGAAGAACTTCAGACCGCTGCCCAGGCAGCCGAGAAGGACAGGGTGGAAAGCTTCTTTGAAATCACCCCGCAGGTGAAAGAAGCCAAGGCAGAAATCCGGTCTGAGTCTGAGGCGCACGAGAGCAACCGCATCGTTACGGTTACCATCACGGCAAAGGACGAGAATGGTGCGGATATTGCTTCCACCAATGGCCTCATCACTGCGGCCTATGACGCTTCCAAACTGGAGCTGGTGGATGTCATCTCTCACAGTACCTATACCTCCCAGATTCAGGAACCTGGAAAGGTGACATTGGGCTATGTGTCTCTGAATAAGATTCCCGCCGGGGGGGCAGTTGCCACTCTGAAATTGAAGGCTCTTGCAACGGAGGAGTCCAATATGACCCTTCATACGCTCCAGGTCAATAATCAAAAGGGTGGGCAGGAAGAGCTGAAGATTCAGTTTGCCCACGAAAACACAGAAGTGCGGGATGCAGCGGAAGCCACCTGTACCGAGGAAGGCTATACCGGTGATACCTATTGCCTGGATTGTGGAGAGTTGATTGAAAAGGGAGAAGTCATTCCTGCCAAGGGACACCAGTGGTCTCAGTGGGAGATCACGCAGAAGCCCTCCTGTTTCCATGACGGTGAACGGATCAGAACCTGCTCCGTATGCGGAGAAGTGGAGAAAGAGATCATTCCCGGCGGCGATGGGCACAACTGCCCCTGCAATCGCTTTGTGGATCTGTCCTGCACCAAGTGGTACCATGAGGGTGTGGACTATGTCCTGGCCAATGACATTATGATCGGCATTGACGAAGATCACTTTAAGCCAAACGGCAAGATCACCCGTGCCCAGATGGTTACCATGCTGTACCGGCTGGCAGACAGCCCGGCAGTTACAGGGGAGAATCCCTTCCAGGATGTACAGGAAGATCGGTGGTATACCGATGCAGTCCTGTGGGCCGCAGAGAAGGGCATTACCGACGGCATCAGCCAGACCCTCTTCGCCCCCGGCAATCCTGTCACCAGAGAACAGATGGCCACATTCCTGTACCGTTATGCCGAACTGAATGGCAGGGATGTCAGTGCCGCTGCGGATCTGAGTAAGTTTGCAGATGGCGGAACCGTTCATGCCTTTGCTGAGGAGGCTATGGCCTGGGCGGTTGCTGAGGGCTTGATCGAGGGCATGGACAACCGTCTGTATCCCACAATTCCCACCACCCGTGCCCAAGGCGCAACGGTACTGATGCGTTATTCTAAGTAAATACAAAAACCTTCCCAATGCTTGGGAAGGAAGAAACTGAATGGATGCTGCTTCACACATTGCTGTGAGGCAGCATCTTTTTTAGAAAAAGGCCTGTTCAAATGCGTTTTGGCAAGGTACTGCGGCATATGCCGTATGTGATTTGAGAACTGGCCGACAGTCAAACCGTCGTAATCAGGAAGCGCCCGGTTCCGCCTTGTACGGAACCGGGCGCTCTCTGATACCAAAAAGCCGGGGAGATAAACGAGAAAAATTTGATTGAGATGCCGCTATTTTGACGAAGCCTGATCCGGGGCATGAACTTTTCGATAGTAATAGATGTATGAAATCAATGCCGGTACCCCGACCCATAAAATGACGGCATATAGCGTCACGGCCTTGAAGTCATCCACGGTCAAAGCAGCCGCAGTATATAGGATTGCGGTGGGCAGGGCGGTAATGCCCAGGGTGCGGTGGGCCAGATTCCAGGTGTCCTGATCCAGAACTGTCCAGGGCAGTCTCAGCCCGGTATGCCGGGTATAAGGGAGCTTGGGCGAAATGATTCCGGAGAAAATCATCACACTGTCCATGAGTACCATAGCCAATATACGACCATCATCCTGAACAGGGAGCAAATCGCAACCAATCACAACCGCCCCCAGAATGCTGATGGCGAAAATTACAATATTAAAAATGGTTACAGCTTTCAGCACCCCAAGCTGGGAATCCTGTGCTGTGAGTCCGGACAGCAGGGGAAGATTGCGATAAAGGATGATGACGGAACTCAGAGTAAGGACAGAAACCAAAACAAGAGTAATAAACGGATGCCGGAAAGTCAGAGCGGCAATCAGTGCGAAAATGGAAAGTGAGAGGATCAGACCTTGCTTTTGAGCTGCCCGAGAACGGCGGCGCGCTTCCTGTTCCTCCATGGCAATCCGTTCCTTTGCTCGTTCCAGCTCCTGGACCAGTTCTTTCCCGGATGGCTGCTTCTGTGACTCAAGGATCTCGTTGACAGACACCTCCAATACCTGTGCCATTTGCAAGACCATGTGAGCATCCGGGACAGACAGCCCTTTTTCCCACTTGGACACGGTCTGCCTCACAACATGGAGCGCGGTGGCCAGCTCTTCCTGACTCATGTTTCTTTCCTTCCGAATCCGCTGTATGGATTGACCAATCATAGGAACACTTCCCTTGCTTTTTTGCTTTCAGTATAATGGCAAAGGGGTTTTATGGCAAGCAACAAGATTTAACATAAGGAAAAGCGGCATTATAGCTCTTTGAAACAGGGATTTTGGTGTGCAGCTGGCATAAAAATGGGGCCGTCTCCCACAGCGGGAAGACGGCCCTGAATATTATTGTTCGGTAATCATGGAGATACCCTTTTGCAGGGTCTGGCTGTCAATGGCGCCATTGGCATAAGCCACAGGATAGCCGTTGGCATCAATAAAGTAGGTGGTGGGCAGGGAATAGGCTCGATAGGCCATCATGGCCTCAGAGGCCGTATCATAAAAGACAGGGAAGGTGAAGCCTTCTTGTTCAACATACTGGGAAGCGGTTTCTACTGTCTCCCGGGAGCCATCCGTCATGTTTACCATAAGGAACTGGACTTTGCCGTCCAGGCTTTCTGCCACCTTGTTGAACTCCGGCATTTCCATTTTGCAGGGGCCGCACCAGCTGGCCCAGAAGTTCAGAACAATGGGGGTCCCAAAATAGTCAGACAGTTTAACAGGCTCGCCGTCAACGGTATAGACCGTAAAATCAGGGGCCTGCTGGGGAGCTTCGGTGGGGGGAGCGGACTCGGAGCCCTGGGAGGCGTCTGTATCCTGATTTTCCGAGGGCTGTGTGGATGCGGGAGCTTTGGTGGATAAGGTGTCATGACCGACGGTGTCTTTCAGATTGTCATAGAGGAGCCACGCACCTGCAATCACCAAAACAAAGACCAAAGCGAAAAGAATTATACGAAGATTTTTATTCATATCATACCTCCTAGCTCAAGAGACGAAGCAGACGGCCCAATGTGCCTGTTGCCATGAGAATGCCAATCAGCACCAGGAAGCTGCCGCTGATGAGATTGATGACGCGATAGTTGCGCTTGATCCAGTTGAATGCAGTTTTCAGTCTGTCGATCAGAATGGCACTGAAGAGGAAGGGGATTCCAAGCCCCAGAGAATAGGCAAGGAGCATGAGCATACCTTCCACAACATGTCCCTGCTGAGAGGCCAGCATCAGAGCGGAACCCAGGAAAGCGCCCACACAGGGAGTCCAGCCCAGGGAGAAAATCATACCAAAGGTGAGGGCGGAGAAGAACCCGGGCGTCATGACCTTGCCGGAATTCATGCCGCCGTTGAAGAGCTGAAGCTTAAAAACTCCCAGAAAGTTCAGACCGAAGAAAATGACCAGAAGGCCGGAAATGATATTCACTGCGGTTTGATAGGTCCTGAGGAAGCTGCCCAGAGTGCCGGCCAGAGCACCCATGGCAACAAAGACCACTGTAAAGCCCAGAATGAAGCCGGAAGCCCCCAGAAGCGTCTTTTTTGTGCTGCGCTCGCCACCGCCTGCAAAATAGGAGATATAAATGGGGAGCATGGGCAAAAGACAGGGAGAAATAAAGGTAATGATTCCTTCCAGGAAGGAAATGAGGTATTGCATAGAGGAACTCCTTTCGTTTTTTAACAGTATAATGGAAAGCTGAAAGTTGGTTCTGTGACATTGTCACAGGATTGGAACTGCATTTTTCGGCACACCGTCAACTACGGTGACAATGAAACCGTGTCCGGGTTTGGGGGTCCAGTCGAAGCGGCTGCCCTCCGGGAACCAGTGGGCCAGAATGCCTCCGATGATCCCGCCGTGGGTGATGCAGACGGCATCCCGATTTTGGGAAATGACCGGTTCCAGAGCCGCCAGAGACCGGTGCAGGACCTGGGTCCCGCTTTCACCGCCGGGACAGACATTGTCTTCTACATTCCCTGTGCACCAGATTTGATAGTCCGGGTCATCTTTTAGCTGCTCGTAAGTTTTCATTTCAAAGGCTCCGAAGTCCAGCTCCCGCAGATCCCGCAAAACCTCGTGGGGGACATTTCCATAAAGGGCAGTCAGGGTCTGCTCGGTGCGAAGCATCCCGCTGGTGAAAAAGAGCTGCGGCATTGGATAGGCACCGGTAGCTTGCAGGGCTTCCAGTTCGGTCACACCTTCCGGGAGAAGGGGAAGGTCGGTACTGCCATAATACAGGCGGTCCCGATTGCCTTGTGTGATTCCATGTCGAATCAATGTTAGCTGCATGAGTTCCGTCCTCCTTGGAAATTTTTGGTTTCTATCATAACACAAGGAAAAGGTCGTGTAAATCCCTCTTTTGAAAGAAAAAATCGGAATAGAAATAATTTTGAAAAAATTTTAAAAAAGTGCTTGACATTTTGAAAACGGCGTGTTATTATATTGGAGCACTTGAGGTGTGAAACACACAAGAGCGAAACGCGCCGGTAGCTCAGTTGGATAGAGTGACTGACTACGAATCAGTAGGTCGGGGGTTCGAGTCCCTTCCGGCGTACCAG
>JARIBV010000131.1 GCA_029257335.1 Faecousia sp. | reverse complement strand
GATTTGGATAATGCCAACGTAGGGAATCCATCTTTTCTTTGCAGTCTATGTGGGAAATTACCAAGTCGGTAATTTCCCACTTTTTTGCAGGAGAGATTCTATGAAGCATCGTCAACTATCCATCCGTAAAATGGTTCTCACCGCTGCCCTGGCAGGGCTTGCATTCGTACTGAGCACCTTTGTGTACTTCCCTTCTATGGCACCCTTTCAGCACTTTGTGAACGTACTGGCTGCGGTGTTTCTGGGGCCCTGGTATGGCTGCCTTGCCGCATTGTTGGCCGGAATTATGCGGATGATCTCGGGCCGCACCATTCAGGCCATTGCAGGCGCCGTCTTTGGTCCGATTCTGGGAGGCCTGGTCTACCGAAAAACCAAAAACATTTATTTGGTCTTTGTGGGCGAATTCATCGGTACCGCAATCATCGGCGCACTGGTGTCCTACCCCCTTATGAAGTGGTTTTATGCTCTGGATGCACAATCTCCCTTTTTCTATATCCCCTACTATGCCCCTTCCGCTTTGGTCGGGGCCGCCATGGGGGTGCTGGTGCTTCTGATCCTCAAGCGCAGCGGCACTTTGCACCGCCTGGCAGAACAACTGAACCGTTGAAAGGAAACCTGTCATGGAGTTTGATTCGGCCTTAAAAAATGTTCGTTCCCAGGCCCCCCTGGTGCAGTGCATTACCAACTTCGTAACCGTCAATGACTGTGCCAATATGATTTTGGCATCCGGCGGTTCCCCCTCCATGGCCCACGACATCCGGGAGGTAGAGGAAGCCGTATGTGGAGCCCAGGCGTTGGTGTGCAATCTGGGCGCCATTGAATGGGTGGATTCCATGGTGCTGGCCGGGAAAAAGGCCAATGCCCTGGAAAAGCCTGTGATATTTGACCCAGTAGGAGCAGGCAGCACCACACTGCGCCGCAATCTGGCAAACCATCTGATTGAGCAAGTGCAGTTTTCTGTTATTCGGGGCAATGCCTCCGAAATTCGTGCCCTGGCAGGGCACCGCAGTCTCGGTTCCGGTGTAGATGTCAGCACCTTGGATGTGATTACCGAAGAAACCCTCACGGCCTCCGTGGAAATGATCCGTCTTCTGGCGCAGAAAACCGGCAGTGTCATTGCTGTTTCAGGAAAACTGGATGTGATTTCCAACGGGGCTGAGACCATAGTGCTTCGCAACGGCTGTGCCACCATGGCCAGAATTACCGGAAGCGGCTGTATGCTCAGCGCCCTCATAGGGGCATTCTGCGGAGCAATGCCAAAAGATCCTTTTTCTGCGGCCTGTGCCGCCATGGGAGCCATGGGAGTCTGTGGAGAGCTGGCTGAAAGAAGGCGGCTGAAACAAGGCACCGGAAATGCCACCTTCCGCACAGATCTCATTGATGCCATGTTTAATCTAACCGAAACAGATTTGATGGAGGGAATCAATTATGAAATTTACAAGTGAGGAAATCCGAGCCTCTATGCTTCTGTACGCCGTTTCTGACCGCTCCTGGCTGAAGAAAGGGCAGACCCTGCCTCAGGTCTGCGAAGAAATTCTGCAAAGCGGCGTCACTTTTCTCCAAATCCGTGAAAAAGACCTGGATGCGGAATCCTTTGCCGCTGAGGCGCAGGAGCTGAAAGCAGTCTGCGCCCGGCACCACATTCCCTTCGTGGTCAATGACAGCGTAGAGGTCGCCATGAAGATCGACGCAGACGGGGTCCATGTTGGCCAGTCCGACATTATGGGGCGGGACATCCGTGCCATGATCGGACCGGATAAAATTCTCGGAATGTCCGCAAGAACGGTGGATGAAGCCATCGCTGCTCAAAAGGCCGGGGCTGATTATATTGGGGTAGGCGCCGTTTTTGGAAGCACCACCAAGAAAAACGCTCGGTATCTGTCTGTAGAAAAGCTGCGGGAAATCAGCAATGCCGTAACCATTCCCGTGGTTGCCATCGGCGGCATCAATGCCGACAATCTGCCTCAGCTGGCGGGCAGCGGGGTGGATGGTGTGGCTGTAGTGTCTGCCATCTTTGCTGCCGAATGTCCCGGCCGTGCAGCGGAGAACCTCCTTTGCCTGTCCAGAAAGATGGTCTGCCATGGATAAACAATTCGTAATTTTTGACATGGACGGCACCTTGGTGGACTCCATGGGCTACTGGACCCGGCTGGCCGATGAATACCTGCACCACAAGGGTATTGTCTCCATATCCGAGGACATTCGGGAAAAAATCAAAGTCATGACCATTCCCGAATCCGCAGCTCTATTTATGAGAGAATATTCTTTTTCCCACTCCGTGGAAGCCATTTGCAAGGAAATGAATGATCTGATGGAGACCCACTACCGGCAGGATATTCCCTTAAAGCCCGGGGTTGCCTCCTTTCTGGACAAGCTCCGTCAGCAGGGTGTGCGTATGTGCGTGGCCTCTGCCACAGGGGCCACGCTCATGAACGCCTGTCTGGAGCGTCTGGGGGTTTTGGACCACTTTGAGTTCCTGCTCTCCTGCGAAGAGGTGGGCGCAGGAAAAACCAAACCCGATGTTTATCATCACGCCTGTGGAAAACTTGGCGCCTGTCCCGCCGATACTGCAGTCTATGAGGATGCCGTCTACGCCGCCAGGACCGCAAAAGAAGCCGGCTATTATGTGGTCGGCGTCTATGAGGACAGTGACAAGGCCCATTGGAATGAATTGGTCCAGCTTGCAGATGAAGCAATACTGACCTTTTAGAGATCACCAGGAATGATCCTGTCCGACCGCGGCAGATTGGGGGCACCACTTTCTGTCGCTTTATAAAAATAATGCGAATAAAAGGAGAATCACAATGAAAACAGCATTATCAATCGCTGGCAGTGACTGCAGCGGAGGCGCCGGTATTCAGGCCGATTTGAAAACAATGACCATGAATGGTGTTTTTGCCATGAGTGCCATCACTGCACTGACCGCACAGAACACAACCGGCGTTCGTTCCATCATGGAAGTAACTCCCGAATTTTTAGGACAGCAAATTGATGCCGTGTTTGAGGACATCCCTCCTCAGGCGGTCAAAATCGGCATGGTCTCTTCGGTCCCGCTCATTGAAACCATTGCACAAAGGCTTCGCTTTTACAATGCGGCTAATATTGTGGTAGACCCCGTTATGGTGGCAACCAGCGGGTCTGCGCTGATTGAATCCAATGCCGTCACCGCCCTGAAAAACCTTCTTCTGCCTCTGGCCTGTGTAGTGACCCCCAATATTCCCGAGGCCGAGATTCTGTCCGGCCGTTCCATTGCCGGAGAATCGGACATGGTGGCCGCTGCCAAGGCCATCAGCGAAGCATACGGATGCGCCGTCTTGTGCAAGGGCGGTCACAGCATCAATGATGCCAACGACCTTCTTTACGCAGAAGGAAGCGCCCACTGGTTTATGGGAAAGCGCATCCACAACCCCAACACCCACGGCACAGGCTGCACGCTCTCCAGCGCCATTGCCTCCAACCTGGCCAAGGGTTATTCTTTGGAAGACTCCGTAAAGCGCGCCAAAGACTATATTTCCGGCGCTCTGAGTGCCATGCTGGATCTGGGCGCAGGAAGCGGCCCCATGAATCATGCCTTTGACCTCAGAGGAGCGTTCAGCAGATGATTACTAAAATTTTTGCTGCCCTCTTTACCGTCCTGTATCTGGGCTTTACGGTGTATCAGTGCCGCGGACTGCGGCTGAGCACCAAGTCCTTATGTCTCGGCGCCATCGCCGTCGCCATGACCTGCCTCTTGTCTTGTATTCTCATCCCCTTGCCCACAGGGGCTTCCATCAGCTGCGGGTCCTGGCTGCCTCTTATGGTCCTTGCCCTTGTATATGACCATCGCCTGGCCATGGTATCCGGCATGGCCTGCGGCTGTCTGGCCCCTCTGATCCTGCCCGGCTGGTCTCTGGTGCACTGGGCCCAGTTCTTCCTGGAATATCTGGTAATTTTTTCCTCCATGGGATACGCCGGGATTTTGGGATATAAAAACCGCAGCTCCATTATCCTGGCCACCTGCCTCTCGGTCTGCATCAGAACCATTGCCCAAATTCTCAGCGGCGTCATTTTCTTTGGGCAATACGCCTGGGAGGGCTGGGGTGCCTGGGGGTATTGCCTGGTATTTCATCTCACCGCCAAAATTCCGGAAGCAATTTTCACCATTCTGATTCTGATTTCCCTGCCCCTTTCCCGGTTATCCAAACTCGTCAAAGGAGGACACGAACAATGAGTTTTGTTGCAAAATGCGTACAGGACAGTATGCCTATCTGGAGAGACTGTCTGGAATCCCAATTCCTGACCGCTCTGGAACACGGAACCCTGGAGGAAGCCTGTTTCAAAGGATACATTGTGGACGACAGTCTCTATCTGCGGGAGTATGCCAAGGTCTTTGCCTATGGCATTACCAATTCTCCGGACATGGATGCGATCCGTACCTTTTATTCTTTCCTCTCCTTCGTCAATGAAGGAGAAGGCGCCACCCGGGTGCAATATCTGCACCGCTATGGCCTGACGGACGAGGACATTCAGTCCCTTCCCCAGCGTCCCCAGAACAAAGCCTATACCGACTGCATGATTGCAGCGGCAAAGGAAGGGGTTGCCGAAGCCATGATGGCAAGCTTGCCCTGTACCCTCAGCTATGGCTGGATTATCCGTCAGCTTTTACAGCGTTCCCCCGGGGTAAAGGATACCATCTACTGGCCTCTGGTCAAGGACTACGCCGACGAATCCTATGAGGAAATCTGCAAAAAATGGGTAGACTTTGCAGACAAGGTCTGCGAAGGTCTCCCCCAGCAGCGGCTCAGCCACTGTATGGATATTTTCAGAGCCTGCTCTCTGCTGGAACTGCGCTTCTGGGAAATGAGCAGCGCTCCAAGAACGGATATTGAATAATCAATGTTTCCACAAGGGCTGTCTTACGAAAGGAAAGACAGCCCTTGTGGAAAGTTCTTGTGTCCATGTTCGCAGAGCCGCTGTTTGTGCCTTGCCCATAAACCCAAAAGCGTCCCATGCAATTTGTTGACTTTTGTCATTTGTTGTGATACGATTTCCATACAATTAAATTGCGCTGATATAAGTCCGGATAAACGGCCCGGATGTCTCTACTGTACAGCCACAGGTACAACTATCCGCGCTTTGGAATGTGGGCTTTCCCCGCAAGTCGGCATTTCGGTTTTGGCGCTGTGGCAGGTTTAATGAAGTTAAGCCTGCTGTTATTTTTTAGAAAAGATGGTGAAGAATTTGAAGTCTTTAGAAGAAAAGATTTTAAAAGAAGGAGAAATCCTTCCTGGTAACATTTTGAAGGTTGGATCATTTTTAAACCACCAGATCGATGCGGATTTTATGATGGAAATGGGCCGTGAGATTGCACGGCTTTTTTCCGATGAAAAAGTAGACCGTATTCTGACCATCGAAACCTCCGGCATTCCTCTGGCCTTTGCTGCCGCTGCATCGCTCCATGTTCCCATGGTTTTTGCAAAGAAGAACCGAACCGGAAACCTCTCCGGAAATCTCTATACGGCCACAGTGCATTCCTATACCCACGGGGTGGACTACACCGTGGTGGTGGAAAAGAAGTATGTCCCCGCCGGGGAACGGGTCCTCATTATCGATGATTTTCTGGCAAACGGCAAGGCCCTCACAGGCCTTAGTGAAATCGTCACCATGGCCGGCTCCCAGGTTGCCGGTGCCGCCGTGGCCATTGAAAAAGGATTCCAGCAGGGCGGCGATCAGCTCCGCCGCCACGGTATGCGGGTGGAGTCCCTGGCTATTATTGAATCTATGGACGGCAGCACCCTGACCTTTCGGCACAAATAACAGATCTGCGTATTTTAATCAAAGCGCAGCAGGCCCCGTGGAATTTTCCACAGGGCCTGTTATTGTTTTTTCGGACTAATCCAGCTTTTCCTCAATTCCCCGGTAATCGCTTTCCAGAGGACTGGTTTTGCTGGCCTCTTCGGCATACCGGTTGACGATTCTGGTGGCGTGTTCCACACTGAGCAGCGTTCCGGCGCCGGCTACACAGCCGCCCGGGCAGGCCATTCCCTCTAGCAGATATCCTTTATATTTTCCCGCCTTCGCCTGCTGCATCAGCTTACGGCAGTCCCGCAGACCATCGGCACGGGCGATTTTCACTTCCATCTCCGGGTTGGTCTCATGGATCAGCCGCTCCACGGCCCCCGCAACGCCGCCGGAGACTGCAAAGCCTCTGCCCGTAGCAGTGGCCTGATCCATCTGTTCCGTGTCCTCCAGCTGCTCAAAGTCAATTTCCTTGGCCTCCAACATTCCTTGCAGCTCCTCAAAGGTCAGAACAAAATCCACATCCGAGCGAATGTCCTCCCGGATCGCTTCCAGCTTCTTTGCTGCGCAAGGCCCGATAAAGACCACCTTGCAGCCCGGATGCTCCTTTTTTACCAGGCGGGCCGTGTATACCATGGGGGTGAGGGTCATGGAAATATTTTTGCTCTGTGCCGGAAACAGCTTATGCACCATGGACTGCCAGGCCGGGCAGCAGGATGTGGCCATAAATTCCTGCTCCTTGGGTACCTTTTCCAAAAAGTCTTTTGCCTCCTCCATGGTGCACAGATCGGCTCCCACCGCCACTTCCACCACCTGGTCGAATCCCAGAATTTTCATGGCCGAAACGAACCTGCCGGGCGTGGCATGCTTTCCGAACTGGCCCGCAAAGGCAGGGGCCACAATGGCGATGACCCGCTCCCCCTTCAGAATGGACTGAATCACCTGAAAAATCTGCCCCTTGTCCACAATGGCACCAAAGGGACAGCTTACCAGACACATGCCGCAGGAAACGCATTTATCCTGGTTGATGACCGCACGGCCATCCGGGCCGGGGACAATGGCATCCATACCGCATGCGGCTTCACAGGGGCGTTCCAGCTTGATAATGGCATGATAGGGGCAGGCATCGGCACATTTTCCACACCTGATGCAAATTTTCTTATTGATAACACTTTTCCCGTTTTCCACTGAAATGGCATGGACCGGACAGATCCGCTGACAGGAGGCAGCCAGACAATTTTGGCAGCTTTCCGTCACCCGATACTGTTTGGATGGGCAGGCATGACAGGCATATGGGATAATATTGATCAAAGGAGGTTCATAATATTGC
>JARIBV010000024.1 GCA_029257335.1 Faecousia sp. | reverse complement strand
GAACACAGGCGGTGACCGTTGTCGGAATCATTCCCCTGGCCGTGCCGGGGGAACGGTTGATGGTGACAGGCCGGTGGTCCAACAATGCCAACTATGGACGGCAGTTTGAGGCGGAGTTCCTGGAGCGGCTGATGCCGGAAACCACGCCGGAAATTTTAAGCTATCTGTCGTCCAGAACGGTGAAAGGTATTGGCCCAAAGCTGGCAGCCAGAATCGTGGAGCGCTTTGGGGCAGATACTTTGAGAGTTATGGAGAAATCGCCGGAACAGCTGGCAGAAGTGCCTGGTATTACGCCGGCCAAAGCGAAAGAGATCGGCAGAGCATTCTCTCAGCAGTCAGGGATGCGCAGGCTGATTGAGTTCTTGAGCATCCATCATTTGCCTGCGGAGCTTGCGGTGCGGCTGTACAAGCTCTGGGGAGATGAGGCCATGGATATCGTACAGTCGGACCCGTATTGCCTGACGGAGCCTGGATTGGATGCGGACTTTGGTTTGGTGGATCGATTTGCCATTGAACTGGGAGTTGCGGCGGATGATCCGAAGCGGGTAGAAGCTGGGCTGATTTTTGAATTGGCGTATAACCAGCTGGCGGGCCATGTGTTTCTCCCTCACGGGAAACTGGTACAAGCCACGGCAACCCTTCTTTCTGTGGAGAATGGGGACGCCGAGGAAGGCGTCGGCCGCCTTTTAGAGCGTGGCCGCATTGAGACGGACTGTTTGGCAGAAATCGATATTGTCTACCTGCCGGAGCTGTATGAGGCGGAACGGTATGTGACCAGACGGCTGCTCCTGATGGCCGGTGCATCGGTGGAAGAACCGGAGAATTTGGATCAAATGGTCCGCAGAGCCCAAAGTGCAGCCGCAGTGGAATTCTCTGAACAGCAGAATCAGGCAGTGCGGGCTGCTGCCACCAATCGAATTCTGGTTGTAACCGGCGGACCCGGTACAGGTAAAACGACCATTTTACAGGGCGTGTTAAAGCTATACGAGGAAATGGGCCTTACAACGCTTTTAGCCGCACCTACGGGGCGGGCGGCGCAGAGGCTGAAAGAAGTAACAGGAGAGGAAACATCTACCATTCACAGGCTGCTGGAATCCCAGATCGACCCCGGCTCAGGGGAGCTGATCTTTACCAGAGACGAAACCAATCCCCTAAAAGCACACGCTGTGATTGTAGACGAAACATCCATGGTGGACATCAGTCTGCTGTCCAGCCTCCTGAGGGCGCTGCCATCGGGCTGCCGGCTGATTCTGGTGGGAGATCCGGACCAGCTGCCACCGGTGGGCCCCGGCTTTCCCTTGTCTGACATTTTGCGAAGCGGAAAGATACCTGCGGTTCGGCTGACAGAGATTTTTCGGCAGGCCCAGCAAAGTCTGATTGTTATGAATGCCCACCGGGTCAATACGGGACAAGCTCCGGATTTAAAAACGACCACCAGCGATTTCTTCTTTATGCGCCGCCGTTCGGAAGAAGCGGTAACCTCCACGATATGTGAACTGTGCAAAACTCGCCTTCCTAAGAATATGAAGATTCCCTCAGAGGAAATCCAGGTGCTTTCCCCCACAAGGAAAGGCCCGGCGGGAACGATCGTTCTGAATAAACTGCTTCAGGCGCAGCTGAACCCTCCCGATCCCCAGAAGAAAGAAAAGAAGTGGGGAGAGGTTGTTTTTCGGGAAGGCGACAGGGTGATGCAAATTCGCAATAATTATGATATACTGTGGTCAAGAGCGGATGGGACCCATGGAGCCGGAATGTTCAACGGCGACATTGGCGTGATTACACAGATTGACCTGAACGCAGAGGTTATGAGTGTTGTCTTCGACGATAGAGAAGCGGAGTATGATTTTGACATGCTCCGGGAACTGGAACTGGCCTATGCCATGACGGTGCACAAGAGCCAGGGCAGCGAATATCAGGCCGTGATTTTGGCAGCCTGGTCCTGCTCGCCCAACCTTCTGACCAGAAGTATTTTGTATACGGCCATTACCAGAGCCAGAGGGCTTCTGATTATTGTGGGCCGGGAGGAAATGATTCAGGCCATGACGGAGAACCAAAGAAGAAGCCGCAGATACTCCGGCCTCAAGCTTCGTCTGCAGGGTGAAGCCCAATGATCCTTGTCAATAGAATTCTGGAGCTTCTATTTCCCAGGAAATGCGTTCTTTGCAGCAGGCTCCTTGCGCGGGATGAAACGGACCTCTGCGGGAGTTGCAGAGCCGATGCGCCCATATGTCAGGATACCTCCAGGCCCATTGCGTATCTGGATCAGTGGACCTCTGTGTGGTACTATGAGGACCATGTGCGTGACTCTCTTCTTCGCTATAAGTTTGGCGGTATGGAGCACTATGCGAAGAGCTACGGAAGAATGCTTGCCATGAAAATATATGAAATGCATCTTCCCGTTACCTGTGTTACTTGGGCTCCTATCAGTAGCCGCAGGCGGCTTCGCAGAGGATACGATCAGGCGGAGCTTTTGGCCAAGGCGGTCGCCAAAGAACTAGGATTAAATGCAGTTCGTACCTTGAAGAAGGTGCGCCACAATGCAGCCCAATCCTCCATTACCAAAGCAGACAGAAGACGAGCCAATGTTATGGGAGTCTATGGGATTCAAAATGCTGAACAGGTGACAGGAGCCTCAATCCTCCTGATTGACGATATATTGACTACAGGCGCAACGATTTCCGAGTGTGCCAAAACCCTGCGCCTTTCAGGGGCTTCCCGTGTGTATGGTGCCACGGTGGCGACAGGTAAAACGCAAAAGAATAGGTGAGTACCATGAAATTATTATCTAGAGATTTGGGTGTAGACCTTGGTACAGCAAATGTGCTGGTCTATGCCGATGGAAACGGAATTGTACTCAGGGAGCCCTCTGTGGTGGCCCTGGATAAGAATACAGGCAAAATCCTGAAGGTAGGGGCGGCTGCCAGAAATATGATGGGAAGAACACCCGGAAATGTAGTGGCCATTCGCCCCCTGCGCAGCGGCGTCATCTCGGATTATGAAATGACGGAACAGATGCTGGCCCACTTTTTTCGTCAGGCCATCCGGC
>JARIBV010000112.1 GCA_029257335.1 Faecousia sp. | reverse complement strand
CGAAGAACTGCGGCTTGCGCTGAATGGCCAGGTCATCAAAGATTCCGTGACCATCCAGGGCTCCGGAGATCAGCAGCTTGAGATTCAGGCAAAGTATCAGGGCAGTGACGATTTTAAGACCATGCCTCCTTATCTGGTGGAGCTGAGTGCAGAAAAAGACGATATGCTGCATTTTATGTACAATACAGCAGTGTTCTATTTCTCCAAGCCCGGCACCAGCAAGCTGACTGTGACTCCTAAGTACGGCGGACCTTCTGCAACCATTTCCATTACTTCGGAGTTCGTTCCCATTGCATCCATTAAGCCCGGCATCAGTGGGGTTCAGAAAATCCACGGCAGAAACTCCATGGGCAACGGCGAGTTTAACGACATCCCCTTGACCGTCAGCGTGGAGCCTGCAAACGCCAGCTTTAAAAATTCCTTTGTCGTGGAAAGCAGCAACAAGGAAATTGCGCAGTTTGGTGGCCGTGCTGCTTATGTTGCCTATAAGGCAGGTACCGTTACCTTTACTGCAAAGTCAGATAACAATGGCACGCCTGTAGAGGGAACCAGTGAGGTTACCTTTGTCTACGAAAATCCCCTGGTCAGTGTTACCGCCCCCACCAAGAACATTTCTGTCAAGGTCGGAGAGAAGCTGCCTCTGGGCCTGAAGTTCCAGGGTAAAAATTCCGAATATGCAGCAGTCTCTGAACCGGAACTGGTTTGGACCTTCAGCCAGGAAAATGTTGTCAGCATCAACCGACCCAACCTCCTGGTCCAGATCCGAGACACTGACAGCAAGGACAAGGGCGACTGGGTTGCATCCACTGAATATGTGCTCAAGGCCATGAAGCCCGGTACTGTTCAAGTGACGGGTACACCTACGGATACCAGCGGCGGTGCAAAGCCCGTTACCTTTACGGTTACAGTCACCAATGGGGAGGACACGGTCCCTGCTTTTGATATTCCCCAGTTCATCGCCCAGGGCAAAGAGGCTGCAACTGCTCACCTGAAGGAACATAACGATTATTCCTTCGGGCAGGAATGGAACATTTATACCTTGCTGCGAGACGGTCAGAAACTGCCTCAGGAGAAGCTGGAGCAGTACTATGAAAGCGTTGCAGCCAACGCCAAGAACTGGAAACCTACCACCAAGCCCACTGAGATCGAACGCGCCTGGCTGGCACTGAGCATCCTGGATAAGGATGTTACCAATGTCAATGGCGTCAATCTGGTGGACATGATCTGCAACCATCCCAATCTGACCCGTCAGGGCAGCAATGCACTGATCTGGGCACTGATTGCACTGGATCTCAAAAACACCCCGATCCCTGACGGCGCTGCATGGACCAGAGAGCGCATGGTCGAGGAGCTGCTCACCTACCAGAAGGAAGATGGCAGCTTTGGCCTGGACAAGAAGGGCGGCTCCAGCCTGGATGTGACGGCCATGGCGCTTCAGGCACTGGTAAGCTATCAGGAAATGGAGGGCGTGCAGGCATCCATTGAACGCGGCGTTGCCTATATGGCAAAGGCTGCCCAAAAGAATCTGGACTATGGCAATTCCGAAACCATTTCCCAGGTGGTGATTGCCCTATCTGTACTGAACAGAGACCTGGTGCAGGAGCCTGGCTTTGGCGACCAGGTGGACAACCTGATGTCCGTTCTGTCTCTGTACATGGTGAAGGGCAAGGGCTTTGAGCATGTGAAGGGCCAGGGTGTCAACACCATGGCTACGGCGCAGGCCATGCAGGCACTGTGTGCCTATGAGCGCTTCAAGAACGGGGAAAGCGGATACTGGGATCTTTCGGGCAGCAGACCCAGCGTTGACCCGGTTGAGAAGGTTATCGAAATGATTGGCCGTCTGCCCGAAAAAATTACACTGAACGATGTGGAGGCTGTCCGTGCAGCCCGGAAGGCATTGGATGCGTTGTCTCCGGAGCAGCAGAAGCGTGTCACCAATGTGGCAAAGCTGGAAGCCGCAGAAGAGGCAATCCGCAATATGTCTCAAGACGAACAGGCTGCCCTGGAAGTAATAGAGCTCATCGGGGCAATCGGTGAAGTGACCTTGGACTCCCGGGAAACGGTTGAAGCCGCCCGTGCAGCGTATGAGAAGCTGACCAAGGAGCAGAAGGACCTGGTTGTCAACTATGCCCTTCTGGAAGCTGCGGAGGAAGCACTCCGGATCATGCAGCTGCCTAAGGCAGATACAGAAAAGGCATATCAGACCACTGGGGACTATCTGGAAGAGCTGGCAAAGAAGACAACTCCCGTTGTCAACTCCGTTGGCGGCGAGTGGCTGATTCTGGGCCTGGCAAGAAGCGGCAGGGAAGTACCTGCGGGCTACTATGAAAATGTTCTTGCATATATCAACGAGAACATTAACAACAATGAACAGCTGCACCGCAGCAAATCCACAGACAATGCCCGTGTCATTCTGGCCCTGACGGCCATTGGCAAGGATGTGACCGACGTGGCAGGCCACAACCTTCTCAAAGGACTTTCTGACATGAAGTATTTGAAAAAGCAGGGAATCAATGGTCCCATCTGGGCCCTGATTGCCTACGATTGCCACAACTACGAGATTCCCACCGTCTATGAAGGCGGCGAACAGGTCACCCGTGAGGGCCTGATTGATACCATCCTTTCTGCACAGCTTCCCGATGGCGGCTGGGCCCTCAGCGGTACAAGCGCCGATGCGGATATGACTGCAATGGCACTGGCATCCCTTGCTCCTTACTACCAGAACAACAGCAAGGTAAAGACCGCTGTTGATGCAGCAGTTGAGATGCTGTCCAAGCTTCAGAAGGCTGACGGCCATTTTGGCTCTCTGGATGTGACAAATTCTGAGTCCTCTTCACAGGTCATTGTGGCGATGACCGCCTTGGGCATTGATCCCAATACCGATGCCAGATTTGTGAAGAACACCAGAAGCGTGGTCAACGCTCTGTGTGACTTCTATGTAGAGGGCGGCGGATTTCAGCACATTGCCGGTGAGGACCGGGACGGCATGGCAACCGAGCAGGGCTACTATGCACTGACTGCCCTGTACCGCATGGCCAAGGGTCAGACCCGACTGTTCGATATGACCGATGTGACGATTGAAAGTGCCATTCCCTTTACGGATGTTGCGCAGGACGACTGGTACTATGAGTCTGTGGGCTATGTGTATCGCCACAATCTGATGAACGGTGTTTCCGACACCACCTTCGCTCCCGAAAACAGAATGACCAGAGGCCAACTGGTTACCGTGCTGTACCGCATGGCAGGCTCTCCTGAAGTTGAGGGGACCACTTCCTTCACTGATCTGAAAAAGAACAGCTATTATGAAGATGCAGTGGTCTGGGCAAACCAGAACGGCATTGCCAACGGCATGACTGCTTCCACCTTCGGCCCCGGCAAATGGGTGACCAGAGAGCAGATTGCAACCTTCTTTGCTCGCTATGCCGCTATGAAGGGCGCCGACATGGAGGTAAGCGGTGATCTTACGGTTTTTGTGGATTACCAGCAGGTTTCCACCTATGCCGAAAAGACCATGCAGTGGGCAATTGGCACCAAGCTGATCCAGGGTGTAGGCAACAATATCCTGCGTCCTCAGGGGTATGCCACCCGTGCGCAGGCAGCTACCATGCTCCAGAGACTGGATGCGCTTCTGGGTAACTGAGACCAGGGCATGGCTCCCGTTTGAATCAGTTCAAGGGCTGTACAAAAACTCGCTTTTCTTAAAAACGGCAAAATAAATTCCAGCAGGAAACAGGGATACAGCCTGATTTCCTGCTGGAATTTTTAAATTTTATAGATTGCAAAATGCTGCGATACGGACTTTTTGTACAGTCCCTTTCTTATGGTGTTTCGTCTTTTTCATGATGTTCCGGTGAAATTCTGCTGTTGAGATCTGCAAAGATTTGCACTGTAATTTTTACATCACGCGCGCCAAACAAATAATATTGGCCGGAAGCTGTTTTGATTTTCAGATAGGGTGGATTTGTGGGATCTGCGATGATCTTCAAGTCTGACATATCCCTTCCTCTAAAACGCCCCTTAAACAGATGCTGTCCGCCCAATGCGTTGGTTCGGAGCAATCCCTCCGGCATTTCGTTCAGCAGTTCTATTTCTTCGATCTCCTCAAAAGGAACCATGTACCGGGTGCTTCCGCTTTCACAGAACACCGCCTGCTCTGTGGTGTCCAGCACAATGTTGCTTTTATCTTCCAACCCAATGGAAACAGTGAATGCAATGGCAGCAACCAGAATGACCACTCCGAGCCCGGTAATGATCTTTCCACCGGTCGATGCCAGGTTAAAGGTACTGTTCATTCCTGTACGGGCATTGACCAATATATGGCTGTCGTTTGGATTGTAATAGAACAAACCACCCGGCCAGTAATCATCTTCGTCAACATACCATTCTCTTCCGCTTTCTGCGGTAAGCTTTTCCTGCATCCTGCCGGTCTGGACTGCCAAAGCCGTACAGTACCCACTAAACCCCAAAGCGGTTAGAACCACCAAGCCCAATCCTACTGAGGGAAAAAGCTCCATTGCCCAGAGAGAGTAGGAAACCAATACCGCCGAGTATGCGCTGGCTGTCCATACCCGGTTCCACATACGGTAACGCAGTTGGCTAAGCGTTTTTGTCAGTTCCTGATTTTCGTCAACCATCTCAGACTTTTTGCGATAAAAGAAGGCTCCAAAACAATAGCTCAGGATCACAAGACCGATAGAAACTGCATGCGCCCAGCGCAGCTGGGGCTGCAATACCATGGGAACCATGCAGAGTGCTGCGGCCAGAACATACCAGACGGCCTTTGGCCGGGGATAGGAAATCATGGTGGATACATCAATCCGAACCAACTGCTTTGGCTGGACTTGCCAGCCTCGTTCCCGCTTGAGTGCTTTCAACCTTTGATTGCCCCGGACAAACACGCCAATGGGAAGAATAATATCCAGAATCAGCATCACAGCCCAGCAGATGAAGCTCACCGCCATATCCGGAATAAAGGCGCCTGCAACACAGAGAACAGCCAGAAGGAAGCAAAGCCGGTTTGTGTGTTTCCGGTACTGCATCAAAATCTGCTGAACATCGGGATCTTCATGAGCTTCGTAAGGCAGGGTCGCACCCAGAACGATATTCTTTTTGAATTTGGCCTCATTTTTTTGAGAGAACCACATACACAGCAGCACCACCCACAGGCTGCTCCAAAACAATAGTCCAGACATATTACATATCCTCCTTTAGATAAGTTCTGCATAACTCTAGGATTCCTTGGTCGTTCAGTCCCTCCAATCGAAGCTCTGCCAGCACAAGCCGCAGACGGTTCAATATATCCGGGGGCACTGTTGCGGATGGGCTTCCTTCTGCAATCACGGTTCCGCTTCTGCGGTCCGTGTGTACATACCCCTCGGATTTGAGAAGCTGGTAGGCTTTGCTGATGGTCATCATATTGATGCCGCTTTCATCGGAAAGAGCCCGGATAGTGGGAAGTTTGTCTCCTGGCTTCAGTTCTCCTTTGGATACGGACAGCACAACCTGATTGCGCAGCTGCAAATAAAGAGGGGTTTCACTTTGAAAATCAAAATTCCATATCATGCTTATGCCTCCCTCTATTTGCATTATAACATATAATGCAAATAATGCAATCCCTAAAATGAAAATTCCCTTGTTTTGTCTCAGTAAGAGAAAAACAAGGGGAAATTTATAAGTGGCAAAAGAAAACAGATTGGATCAACCAATGGTGCTGGGGCCGGAAGCAAACTCAGAAGCTTGCTTCCGGTTCTGATTTGTCAGGGAACTACACGAAGGAAAACGGTCTCAATCCTCAAAATCAAACTGATAGACTGCGCTGGGGTCGTCGTAGTTCTCGTTCGGGACCCAGATCATGGATTTATCTGTAAGGTTATATACCACGCTGTGTACGGTGCAGCCGTTGCGATCGTCGTTTTTCCAGTTTCTTCTGCCTACTGCAGCCAGAATATCCATGGCGGCATATTCATCTCTTACAATTCCCTGGGTGTCGTTCAGTTCTTCGTAGATTTTGCTGTACCGGTCGTATCCCTTTTTCTCTTCAGCAGGGGAGCCGTCATAATATCCTGGCTGAATGATAAAATTGGTAATGACCTGATAATCGGTGGAACCTTCCAAACTTCCGATATGAGAATCGGCGTCATGATAGGTTACCACCAGTTCTCTCTTGCTGCCGTCATTGTCTGTACTGTCCGTTCCGGCCACCCACTCCAGGATCGCGCTTTTTCCGCTGGCGTCTGCCACCATATAGTGGTAAGAGGTCATTGCGGAATCGTGCATATCATAAGAGGAAGCAATTTCCACGGCATCCTCCACGCTGTCTGCCTGATCCAGAATCAGTCTCAGAAGTGTGGTGGAAGTGAAATCCGGCTTATCTGTGTTTTGATTGGTGGGGACGGTCTTTTCGCCGCCCTGATAGGTCATATAAATACCGCAGCTCACACCGGCATCGTTAATGCCGTCCAGGGGAGCATAGGGAGCAGCAAGGGCTGTGATCTGATCCATCAGTCCGTCCAGATTTTTCTCCACATCGATTCCGAGAAACTGCAAGTCAACGGTGGAAATGGTGGCGTGACGGCCTTTGCTTGCTTCGGTAAAGACAATGCAGGTATTGGTTTTGGAAAAGTCATAGTTGCGGCCGAACAACATATCGCCGCTTTTGGACTTGGCGGTAAAAGAGGAACATCCGATTTCAGGGTTGCTGATATTGATTTTCATCAAGCCTCTGGTGATTTTGCCTGTAATGAAGTTGATGAGTTCTTCATCGTTTTTTACACCGTCTTGTTTGATGAAGTCGTCCAGATAGAAGCCGCCCTTCACATGCATGGTGTATACGGCACCGTCTAAATGGGAATCATTTCGCTCACGCAGAAGCTCGATGCTTGCCAGCGTAGAAATTTCATTGTGCCACACTGCGTAAACTGCACAAATCAGGGCAAGTATTATCACCAAGAAACTCACAACAGCCCCAATCAGGACCTTTTTTCTCCGTGACATTGTGTTTGATGTTTGTTCCATAGCTGAAATTCCTTTTCTTTATAATTTGAAAGCTCTGTGCTGCTGGGAATGGCGTGCATCACAGATAAGTATTCAAAATCCTGTAATAGAGTTTTGAAAAACCTGTGCGCTATATTACCACGCCTTTCTTGATCTGTCAAGGGTTTTTGAAAAACCTATGACAGGTTTCTGTTGACATTTCTGGAATCCCGCATATAATAAAGCTATGGACAATGAAATTAGACTTGCTTTGGCAGACTCCATGCGTGACTTTCGGTTACCAAGATACAATGAGCTGCCGGATGTTGGCCTTTACTTGGAGCAGACAGTGAAATATATCAACCAATGCCTGAAACAGCTTGGATGCATTGAAATCACCGGTTCCATGGTTCGCAACTATGTGAAGCAGGGGCTGGTGGTGAATCCCGTACAGAAGCAGTACTACGCAGACCACATTGGCTATTTGATTTGTGTTTCTATATTAAAGCATGCGGCACCTTTAGAGCAGATCAACAAGCTGTTTTTCAGACAAAAGACGGTGTATACCAATCAGGTAGCATATGACTATTTCTGTATGGAGATGGAAAATGTGTTGTACTGCCGTTTTGGGCTAAAGGAAACTGTAGCGGATGTGGGTGTGACCTCCTCCATAGAGAAGGAGATGCTGAGGAGTGCAATTACCGCAGTTTCTCATATGATTTATTTTAATGCTTGCTTTCGCCAACTGTACAAAGAATCAGAAAAATGAGGGGTGGTGCAAAATGCACCACCCCCTGTGTCGTGTATGGTTTTGGATGCAATAAAAAGGTGTGCTTGAGCAAAACTCAGGCACACCTTTTTTATGCTTGTACGGGAGAATCAGAAAACTCCATGTCTGCATCGTGAGAAGGAATGTAGGCAAAATACTTTGAATGCTTCATAATTGCAATGAGCGCAATCAAGAAACATCCCAATGCGATAGCAGGCTGGTTTTCACGCAGAAGGATTATGACAGACAAGATCCCGAAAATACTGAATGCCGCTATGCTGCGCTGGCGGGTTAATTGAATTTTTAAAATAGTGGAAAGAAGAATGTAGGTGCCAGCCAGCAGAAGGACGATATGGGTGAGGGGATACAGAGCCAACAATTCACCAAAGGCGGTAGAAATGCATTTTCCGCCTTTGAATCGGTTGAAGGGCGCAATCGCGTGACCCAAAACAGGCGCAGCAAGTACGACAGCGAACAGAAGCTGGTCTGTATTCACCAGACGCTGCGCAATGAAAATGGGGAAAACCCCTTTCGATATGTCAAAGCTCAGGCAGAGCAATCCCCAAAAAGGACCACAGACTGCAAAGACATTTCCTGCTCCGGGGTTGTGATCTCCTCCCGCTTCACAGATATCTACCTGAAGAAGAAGTTTGGGGATCAACTGGCTGAACATAATGCCGCCCAATAAAAATCCAAATATAATACAGGTTGACCAGGTGAGAACTCCCTGACTGCTCATATGCCGCACACCTCCATTACAATATCATTTGCTGCATTCGGATTGCTGAATTTTTTTTGCATGGTACGCATCTTCTCGGCGTTCGCCGGGTTATGGGTAAGGGATTGTGCTAACTGCACTGCGTGTTTGTTGTTCTTGGCCCAAAGAGACATACCATGTTCGGAAAAAAAGCGTGCATTGTATGTTTCACAGCCGGGAATGGCATTGACATGGACCAGGGGAACATTGACCACTGCGGCTTCTGTGCTGGAAAGCCCTCCCGGTTTGGAGAGCATCACATCGGCTGCGGTCATGTATAGATTGACCTGATTTGTAAACGGTACCGTACGGAGCTGCTGACTCTCGTGATACTTTTCGTCCAGTTTGCGCTTCATGATGTCGTTTCTGCCTGTCAGCACAAAGATCAGACTATCTTTGCTGAGGGTACTGAGCAATTCGTCACACAGACCCATCATATTTTCACAACCGATTCCACCGGTCATGAGCAAATAGACTTCCTTATCCTGCTGAATGCCCAGTGCACTGCGGGCACTGCTTCTGGCGGTGCATTCCGAAAACCTGGCATCCACAGGAATCCCACTGACATGGATGCAGTCTTCCCGAAATCCCCGATCGACCATGTATTGCTTTACCCCATCATGAGGAACAAAGTACCCGTCCAGCTTTGTTTCTGCCATAAAAGGGATGCAAGTGTAGTCGGTCAGTATGCCGTAGCAGGGAATCAGGGCAGGCGCTTTTCTCAGAATGGCAGTCATGGCCTCCATCCCATATAGATGTGTACAGATGACGGCATCAAACCGGTTTCCTTCAATATACTGCTGCAGGGCGTCTGAGTAGCTCGCATTGGCCCAATAAACGGGGGAGGGAAGGCTTGTAGAACTGTACAGATCTCCGAGCTTGTAAATCGCGCCAAACAAAGAGGGGGTTTTCTTGATTAAGTTGTTATAAAAGGAAGAAACAAAATCTTTTGCTTTCTCACTTTTAAAGGATACAGGGTCCATAAGTTCACAGGAAATCCCTTTTTGTATGAGTGCTGTTTTTATGGCATAGGCTGCACTGTTGTGTCCTTCGCCTGTGTTGCAGGTTAAAATCAAAATTTTTTTCAAGATGATTCCATCCAATCTACAAAATATGTTCCGATGGGAAGGCGGGCAGATCACGCTGCAAAAGCCGGGAAAATCAGCGCTGCGGATTCCGGCTGGGCGCTGTATTATTCTCACGAATTCTATCCGAAAAACGCAGGGGAGCGGAGCGGCGCTGAAACTGCTCGGTGAAACGCGAGGTAACGGCTATAAAAATCAGATAGATATATGGCATTCCCAGGTTGGTTTCCAGCAGAGAGTTGATGACGAGAGGAGAGAGCTTTTGGGCCAGAGTGGCAAAACCGGCACTGCGGATTCCACCCAGCAGCAGTCCTGCTTCCCAGCCAAACTGCACAAGGATCCCGATTGCAAGCAGCCAGGGAATCCGGATCCGTTTTGTATCGTCTTTTTGCGCCAGGTTGTAAATAATCAGTCCGGCGTAACCCACAAACAGAAGAATGGCCATATATCCGTGATAAGCTCCGGTTGTCCGCTGGATGACGATGGGGACCTGACCGACGGAGAAAGTGGCGGCAATCATGGGACAGCAGAACCACCAGGCAAGAATTAAAAAAGACCATTCAAACAGATGGCGGTCCTTAGAGAGCCAAAGCCAGATCCAGGCGAAATTCGTAAAACCGTAACTCATGGACATCCAAAGCAATACCCAAAACAAACTGCCTCCCGTGATGCTGCGAGCGTGGCAAATCAGATGAAAAACGCCATAATCTACAGCCATGTAAACCATTCCCATGAGGAGGCCCACCAAAACGGTCATATACTTTTTTTGAAAAAGAAGCATTGATATGAAAAAAAGTAAAAACCCAATATCAAGCCAGATGTACATAGGCGTAAACTGCCGCCTTGCAATTAGTTCCTGCATGCTCCGGTTTCCCCCTTTTCCAAAGTCTGTGCTGAGATCAACTGTGGCAAGACCTTCTTTTCATGCAACAGATAGTACAGCTACTATATTTTCCTTAATTATACCCGATTCCGTTCTACTTTTCTACAGTTAAAAGGATGATACATGGAAGGTTTTGGACAATTCTGGAATTTTGCCGAAAACTGCCTGGAGGCAAGCCATTGCATCAGACCTGCTTGCCGGGACAGAAATATAAAAAGGACACGGTGTCGTTTCAAGTACACCGTGTCCTTGCTGGTTCAGTTATTCAATGGAAAACGTTTGACTTTGCTATGCGGACTGGATCAGCACAGAGTTGCGTAGATCACAGCCTTGATGGTGTGCATCCGGTTTTCAGCCTCGTCAAAGACAACGGACTGCTTGGACTCAAACACCTCATCGGTGACTTCCATCTCGGTGATGCCATACTTCTCAGCGATCTGAGCACCAATGGTGGTCTTGGTATCGTGGAAGGAGGGCAGGCAGTGCATGAAGATGGCAGTGGGCTTGGCATTGGCCATAGCGGCGGCATTGACCTGGTAGGGGGCCAGCAGCTTGATTCTGCTCTCCCAAACCTCGTCAGGCTCACCCATGGAGACCCAGATATCCGTGTAGAGAACATCGGCGTCCTTGGTACCTTCCTTGACATCTTCGGTCAGACGGATAGAACCACCATTTTCTGCGGCGATCTTCTCGCACTCGGCAACTAGATCGGCAGCAGGGAACAGCTCCTTGGGAGCGCAGGCGGTGAAGTTCAGACCCAGCTTGGCACAGACAACCATGAGAGAGTTGCCCATATTGTTCCGGGCGTCGCCCATGTAAGTGAAGTTGATGCCCTTGCTGTAACCGAAGTGCTCCTCAATGGTAAGGATATCGGCCAGCATCTGAGTGGGATGGAACTCGTCGGTCAAACCGTTCCAGACCGGAACACCGGCGTACTTGGCCAGCTCTTCCACAGTATCCTGACTGAAGCCTCGGTATTCAATGCCATCATACATGCGGCCCAAAACCCGGGCGGTATCAGCGATGGATTCCTTCTTGCCCATCTGGGAGCTGCCGGGATCCAGGTAGGTTACACCGGCACCCAGATCACGACCGGCGACCTCAAAGGAGCAGCGGGTCCGGGTGGAAGTCTTCTCGAACAGAAGAACAATGTTCTTGCCTTCCAGATAGCGGTGGGGGGTGCCGGAGCGCTTCATGCGCTTAAAATCCTTGCTGAGCTCCAGCAGATAACGAATTTCGGCGGGGGTGTAATCCAGGAGTTTCAGATAGCTTCTACCACGAAGATTGACAGGCATAGTAATGTTCCTTCCTTTAATTAGTTTTAGTAGTTGATTTCGCGAATGAGGGGCATGCTCATACAGCGGGGGCCGCCACGACCACGGGACAACTCGCCGCTGGGGATTTTAAGGACAGTAATGCCATAGCTTTCCAGAATCTCGTTGGTGATGTAGTTGCGATCATAGGCAATCACAACACCGGGGCGGATGCAGAGGGTATTGGAACCGTCATTCCATTGTTCACGCTGAGACGCAATCTGATCCTGACCGCCGCAGCGAATAAGCGTAACTTTTTCCAGTCCCATATAGTGCGCAAGGGCCTCGTCCAGATTCATATTGACCTGACGGGAGGAAAGTTTGCCATCCTCGCCCATAGTCAGAGCGAAAATTTGCAGGGTGGAAAGGATCACTGGATGCACCACGAACTTGTCCACATCCACCTGGGTCATAACGGTATCCAGGTGCATGAACGCACGCATGGAGGGAATGGTCAGGGCAAGAATGGTCTTTACCTTAGACTGAGGATTGCGGAACATGTTGACAGCCAGCTGTTCAATGGCCTCCGGTGTGGTACGCTGGGAGATGCCGATGGCCAGAACAGATTCGGACAAATTCAACACATCGCCGCCTTCCAGAGAGTAGGGAAGGTCAGGAGTATAGTAGAAGGGTGTTCCTGCATAATCAGGGTGATACTGCAGAATGTAGCTGCCATAGAGGGTCTCACGACGCCGTGTCTCAGAGTACATATGATGCAGTGCCACACCGCTACCAATGGAAGCGAAGGGGTCACGGGTAAAATAAAGGTTGGGGATAGGCTCCAGGGCGAAATCAGACTTGCCATGCATCATAGCAGTCAAGGTTTCTGTATGTTCCAGCTTTAACTCAGAGAAGGGGATTCCCGCCATTGTCCGGAGGACCATTTCGTGAAGGTCGTCAATGGCTTCCAAGTATGCTGTGAGCTCATCCTCATAACGAAGAGCCACACTACCGCTGGCATGGATGAAGTCGTGAATAAACTCCTGCTTAAGGCTGGGCTTCTGCGCCAGAGCTTCGGCGGTGAGCTTAGACAGATAGCATACTTCTACACCGTTATCCCGCAAAATCTGGGCAAAACTATCGTGCTCAGACTGGGCGCCACGAAGATAAGGAATATCGTCAAAGAGCAGGCGCTCCAGGGAGCCTGGAACCAGATGTTCCAGCTCGAGTCCGGGTCTGTGAAGAAGGACCCGGCGTAAAGGGGCTATTTCGCTGTAGACTTGAATGGGCATATGAAAACTCCTTCAGTATTTGGTTACTTAGTTCTTAGCCTTCTTGGCTTTGCGAATGGCCAGAATCCGCTGCATTTCGTTGTAGACGATCATGTAGCCTTCGTCAACGCCCATGCCGGGCTTTGCCAGGATCTGGACGGGCTGGGTAGCCATAGCGCACTGGACGCAAACCTGGCAGCTGCGGTCGGTCTCGTTGCAGGTGCCGCCCTGGTATGCGCCGATGCCCCGTTCCTTGCAGTAAAGAACGGCTTCGATGGTGTTGTTGATGCCGCCCAGGTCAGGGGTCTTGATCTGCACCATGTGGCCGGCCTTGTGGTCTGCAAAGAGCTTGATGTCTTCCAGGGTGTTGCACCACTCGTCGGCTACCAGCTCCACATTGATGCCACGGCGGTCCAGTTCGGCGGTCAGGCCGGCCAGGGCCTCCATCTGGGTTTCGCGGTCGCAGTCGCAGTCCATGGGGCCTTCGATGCGCAGGTGCAGAGGCTTTGCCAGCTCCTCCAGCTTTGCCAGATAGTCAGCCATGGCGGCATAGTTGGTGTTTCCGAACAGGGTGCCAATGGTGCCGTACACATCGATGTGCAGAACGGGATTATAGCTGGTATCGGTGCGCTTCTCCAGAATACGGTTGCGAAGCCACTGCACATAATTGGCCAGCTTCTCACCCTGAAGACCCAGCTTCTCTTCCACATTGTTGATCAGAGCGTGGGGCAGCACCTGGGCACCTTTAATAATCATCTTGTCTGCGTTGTTGTAGCGGTCATCACCGGACTGAGTGAAGATTGCAATGGGCTTATCAGATACGGTGCAGCCATACTCATCTGCAACAACCTCACACATCAGGCGACCGGTTGCTTTGGCAACGGCATCCAGAAGAGCCTGGGACAGACCGTAACGAATTGCGGTGTGCAGACGGTGACCGTCAATGGTGATGGCTTCCATATCCTTAGCCAGCTTGCGGAAGTCGTCGGCTTCCCGGCCCACCAGCTGGGGCTTGATATAGGTTTCAATCAGGGGAATGAACTCTTCTGCTAAGAACAGGGGATCACGACCACCTGCGCCGCTGTATTGCACAGCTGCACAATCGCCATAGGCGATCTGTCCATC
>JARIBV010000094.1 GCA_029257335.1 Faecousia sp. | reverse complement strand
GCCGGCAGCAGGGTTCTTTCCTTGTGATTGCGCAGGGGCTGCACAGGGTACAGCCGCTGGCTCCCACCACGAAGCCCTGGCACCCCTTTGCCCGGAGCTTTTCTGCCAGGCGCATGATTCCCCGGTTGTGCTTCTGCTCAGCCCTCTGGTAATCCTCCATGGTCATCTGCTCCGGGACCTGGACCAGAGACTGCACCACCAGAGCTTTTTGATGGGCCATGATACGAGCCTTCATTACCTCCGGCGCCTCACAATGAGGCGGACAGGTATAATTATTTCCGTATCGTTTGCACTGCTCCCCGTTGCAAAACTTCCGGAAGGAAAAATCAAAGGGGATACAGCAGGTATCCACCACCTCCGCCTTTGTAAATCCTTCTGTCAGTGCATCTTGCTTCATCTGCTCCGCTGTCACAAGACTCCCTCCTTTTGCTTCAACTATACCATCATTCAGAAAAAAAGGAAACGGTTTCCTAGGAAAATTTTGGGCTGCATTTTCCCGGAATCACAACAGGCCGAGAAATCCTGACCGTTTCATCAGAATTTCTCGGCCTATGAATGCTATGGCGACTCTATTTCAGTTTCTGCTCAAGGCCGCAGAAAATACGGCTCACGGACTCCGCTTCTTTGGAAAGGTATTGGCACAGTTTTCCGGTGTCCTGTCTCCACGCCCGCAACTCGGCTTGCAGTGGGACTACACCGCAGAACAAATCCCGACAGATAAGAACCGCATCCTTCCATTCCTCCTTATGATCTTTGAAATAGGCTATTGGGTCCGTTCCCGCCCGAACACAGGCCAGGCAAAATTCTTCGATATGACGGATACATGGCTTTGTGAAGTCAATTTCGCAGTCCTCACAGGTAAAGATGTCCGCATCCTGAATACCAAAGGCGGTCTTTGCAAATTCCAGCTTTCCCTGGTATGCGCCGCCGATAATCAATTTCATAGGGTACCTCCTAAATCAGTGTAACAACCGCAATGGATGCAAGCTCCGACAATGTCAAGGCATAGCCGGAAATGTCGCCATTCATGCCTTTCAGAGAGCGGTAGCCCTTCTGCAACGCCAGAAGATATCCTGCAAGGCCGCCCACCAGAGCAAATCCGTAGATGCCGCACAGCAGAAAACCGCCTGCCATAATGGCACACAACAGCAGGCACAGCACCACAATGGACGCCGTGGACTTCTGCCGGTTTACATACTGGCTGGTAGACATGGGCGGCAGACAGATCACCGCCAATGCAGAACAGCAGCGGCTGAGGGCCGGAATCAGCAGAAAAATCCAGAGCTCCGCTTTTGCAGGCAGGCTGGCCAGCAGGGAGAACTGCGCCAGCATGAGAAGCACACAGCCCAAAACTGCAAAGGAGCCTACATGGGGATCTTTCAGGATTTCCCGCCGCCGCTCCAGATTTCGGCAGGACTTAATGGCATCGGTCACATCCATAAACCCATCCAGATGGATCGATCCGGTAACCAGGAAGGGATAGGCCGCCAAAATCAGCCCCACAAGCAAAGGGGGCAGGGCCAGAAATCTGCACAGCCACGCCAGCCCCACCCACAGAAGGCCGATTTCCAGGCCGATAAAGGGCAGCATCACCAGCATCCGGCTTCTGGCCCCTTCGTCCCATTGATGAAATGGGGATGGAATGGCACAGAACATAGACTGGCACATGGCCAAGGCATAGAATGTCTGTTTCATTGAGGGAGTCCTCCCTTATGCACAATGATATTTCCCGCAGACAGCTCCAGCACCGTGTCACTGACGGCAGCCAAGGCCCGGTCTATGGAAGCCAGACCTCTGCGGTAGGTCTCCGTCACCTGGTCATAGCGTTCTGCATCGGAATAGATAAAGTCGCTGACCACCACAAGATTCCTGACCGTTCCGGCGAAGGACAACACCGCTTCTTTGCACCGTCTAGGGGCATCCAGATCCATGTCGCAGCTGACAGGGTCCGGGAACAGCTCATTCATCAAAAGGGCGGTGGTACTGTCCAGAAGAAATGTGGCGTTGGGGTCCGCATGTTCCAGACAGGACATCAGGTCTCTGCCGCACTCCAAGGTCTCAAATCCCAGGCCCTCCCGGTCCTCCAGATGCAGGCGGATGCGTTGGCGGTCCTCCTCGTCGCTGGGGATCATGGTTGCCACATAATAGTGGATCCCCCCCTGGGCCAGCTGCACGGCAAGATTCTGCGCCAGGGTAGACTTACCGTTTTTCGCTCCGCCGGTGATGAAAATAATCATGCTTTCCCCTCCACGGTAAACTTGTCTCCCTGACGGATTTCTTCCAGATAGCCGTCATCAATTCCGGCCTGGTCAAAGGTTGCCATATGATTCAAAACGGCACAGGCAGATTCCAGAACCTGGAAGGCCAGAGGGCAGCCGCTGCCCTCCCCCAGACGCATTCCCAGCAGGAACAGGGGCTGCAGCTTCATGGCATCCATGGCCAGCTGATAGCCGATTTCATAGGAGGCATGGCTGGGGATCAGATATCCCTGGACCAGAGGACACAGCCGCACCGCACATAAGGCAGCCACTGCGGAAATAAATCCGTCAATCACCACAGGACGATGAGAGTCCGCCGCCCCCAAAAAGGCGCCGCACATGGCAGCAATGTCAAAGCCGCCCACTTTGGAGAGCACATCCACCACATCCTCCGGCTTTGGCTGATTCAGGGCAATGCCCTTACGGATGGCGTTTTTCTTATTCAAAAAGCTCTGGTCGGTAATGCCGCCTCCCCGGCCGGTGACGGTCTCCACATCGACCCCAAGCAGCACCGCCAGAACCGCAGAGGAGGTGGTGGTATTCCCGATGCCCATTTCACCGATGCCCAGCACATCTGCCTGGGTGGAAACGGCCAGCTCTGCTCCGGTCATGATGGCGGTAAGGGCCTGCTTTTTGGTCATGGCAGGGCCTTTGGTGAAATTTTTCGTGCCATAGGCAATTTTCCGGTTCAGGACCGCAGGTTCCCGGATATCCGCATTGACCCCCACATCACAGACCGTAATCTCACAGTTTGTGTATTTGGCAAGCACGGAAGCGCCGGTTTTGGCCCGGGTAAGGTTCACCGTCTGCATGAGGGTTACCGACTGGGGCGCACTGGACACATTTTCTTCCACCACCCCATTGTCTCCGGCAAAGACCAGCAGGTGCTTTTTCCGGATCTCGTTATGTACCTTCCCGGTGATCCCTGCCAGCTGAACAGACAGGTCCTCCAACCGTCCCAGGCTTCCCGGAGGCTTTGCCAGCTGGGCCTGACGCCGGCTGGCTGCATCCATGGCACCTGCATCAAGGGCCTGGATCGATTGAATGAGTGTATTTAATTCTTCCATGGGGATTCCTCCAATAAGTTTTCTTTCATCAGCCATTGGACGGAAGATTCAGCCTCCATCAGCTCCAATGTAACAGTGGCCCTGGGACAGGTTTGCTCTATGGCAGGCAGAAGCTCCGCCATCGGAATGGTGCCAAGATTCAGGGGACTGTGGGCATCCACCGTTGTGTCGTTGTTGTGCACATGAAAGTGGTCAATATAAGAAGCGCAGTGCTCCAGCCACTCAAAAATACTGCGTTTGGAGTAGGTATTGGCATGGCCCACATCCAGGCACATCCGAAGGCCGGGACTAGCCACCTGCTCCAGGATGGAGGCCAGCATCTGCGGCTCCTCTTCCATCACATTTTCCAGACAGATGGTCATGCCAGCCGGGATTTCTTTTGCAAATTCTTTCCAAAACACCACAGACTGATCGATAAACCAGCAGGGAAAATAGATTTTAGGGTTATATCCCCCATGAATCACTATCTTTCTGATTCCCAGCGCCCTTGCCGCCTCCATGGTCTGGCGATACCGATAGGCCGCCACCTTGCGCACTATGGGGTCAATGGCACAGGGAAACAGCTCACTGAAGGGACCGTGAAGAACAAAGCGATCGGTATATGGCATTTTTTCCGCAATGATCCGGTCTGTTTCTTCCCGCTTTTCGTCCAGATTCCATGCGGTGCAGAACTCTGCCAATTCCAAACCCAAACCGTATTTCTTTGCCAGAAGGTGGGCTTTTTCGTCTATGGTAGACAAATACAGCTGTTCTCGTTTCATAGAATATCCTCAAAAATAAAAGCGCCCCCACCGGGGACGCAATTCATACATCTTTTATCCTACCCGCAGACCACCCCCAAGAGTCTTTGGGCCTGGATCGGAACTCTGTATTCCGACTCCGGACGCCCGATGCGCTGCGCCTTCTCAGCATTTGCCAATGACACAGAGCGGCATACTGTCCGTCTACGGCGGCTTGGTACCGTTGGGATTTTCCCATTCCAGCATAACGATCACACAATATAATCAGTTTATATTCCTTTGTTATGTTACCACATTTGCAATAGAAGTCAATCCCTTTTTCTTCCCTCTTGACCTTTCCCTGGGATTGGCCTACAATGGAAAGTCCATATCCCCTACCAGAAGGAAGGAATCTTCATGAATTATCTGACAAAATCTATGACTGTGCCGGGTTCTCTTCCGGAATCCAAGCTGGTTCTGTACCTACAAGACCAATCCCCGGAAATTTTCATGCCCAGCCGCCCCATGGTGGTGATCTGCCCCGGCGGTGGATATTGCTGGACCTCTGACCGGGAGGCGGAAGCCATTGCCCTGCAATTTTTAGCCATGGGCTACCACGCAGCAGTGCTGCGCTACTCCTGCGCCCCTGCCACCTATCCCACTGCCCTTTTGGAGGCGGCAGACAGCATTCGCTACATCCGGGCCAACGCACAGCAATGGCATGTTGACCCCGGCCATGTGTATCTTCTGGGCTGCTCTGCCGGCGGGCATCTGGCCGGACATCTGGGGGTTGCATGGAATCGGGAGGTGGTACAGACAGGGCTGGGCCTCAAAAAGGACGAAGACGCCTCCGTGCGGCCCGATGGCCTCATTCTCTGCTATCCCGTGATTACAGCCGGAGAATTTTCCCATCAGGGCAGCTTCCAAAACCTGTTGGGCGGCAAGCAGGAGCTGGAAAAGGAGGTTTCCCTGGAACATCTGGTCACCGACCAGGTGCCACCGGTGTTTCTCTGGCACACCTTTACAGACCCTGTGGTTCCCGTAGAAAACTCCCTTCTCTTTGCCGCCGCACTGCGAAAGGTTGGGGTGTCCACGGAGCTGCATCTGTACGCCAAAGGAGGACACGGCCTGTCTCTGGCCAACAAGCTTACAAGAAGCCGGAGCGATGACACCATGCAGCCGGAATGCACCTCCTGGGTGGGACTGGTCCACACCTGGATTGAAAGCCGACTGTAGCCGCTATGAAGGCAGAAAACGGGCCGTCACAGCTTGTGATGGCCCGTTTTTCCTCTATCTGTTCCAAATGCGGCAAAAAACAGCTTTGGCATCTGTCTGCGCTTTCCACTTTGCCTGCTTCCAGTTTCCTTCCAGAATCAGGGCTTGCCCCGGGCCTGCAAAGGCGCTGTCATCGCCCTGACTCATGCAAAAAGTGCCTTCATAGCAGTAACACACAACGGTCTCTTTCCGTTCTGCACAAATCATCTGCTCTTGCCCCGCACATCCCGACAGTACCGTCATGGTGCCGTCACAGGCTCCCTTTTTCAGCATCAAATTAAAATCCCGGCAGCGGCCCCAGGATTTTGTTTCTGCCCCGCCGTCAAAAGAATGTGTCCGGCCAAAGGTCAGAGTGACCTGCTCCCCCTGTCCATGACGCAGGACCATTTCTCCTTCCAGGACAGTGATCCACCGTTCATATTGCGGAAGTGCCGTGAAGTCCGATTCTTCCAGCTCCACCACTGCCGAACTGACCCGCCAATCGAAGTTCCTATGTGCATACTGCGCCTCTTTGGGGCCAATGGCAATCTGGGTGGTTGTTCCGCCGCTCCAGGAACTGACCTGGAATTCCTCCTGAGAAATAACACGCAAGCATGTTTCCATGACCTTTCCCCCTTATTTTAGCTTCCACCATTTTACTCCCTTTTCCCCCGTTCGTCAACCAAACAAGAACGAAGCCGTGCTTTTCCGGACAGCAAAACAGGCCGTCCCGGCTTGCGGGACGGCCCAAAGACGATGCGATTACAGATCGGGGTTGTTCAAAGTTACCAGGTCCTGCCAGCCGTTGGCCTCGATACCGGCCTTGGTCTGCTCGAACATCTGGTCGCTTCCCATGAGGCACAGGACCATGT
>JARIBV010000004.1 GCA_029257335.1 Faecousia sp. | reverse complement strand
CCATTGTAGACTCTGCATGGCGTACCGGGGAGCCGGGTATTCTTTTCCTGGACCGCCTGAACCGGGACAATGTGGTTCCCCTTCAGGGCCAGATCGAAAGCACCAATCCCTGTGGCGAACAGCCTCTGCTCCCCTACGAAAGTTGTAATCTTGGCTCCATCAATCTGGCAAACCATCTGAAACTGCAAAACGGTGCCTGGGTGGTAGACTATCAAAAGCTGGAAAAAACCGTCATCGATGCCGTGCACTTTCTGGACAATGTGATTGATGCAAACCGCTATCCCCTGCCCCAAATTGCAGAAACGACCCGTGCCACCAGAAAAATCGGCCTTGGTATTATGGGCTTTGCAGATGCACTTTTAAAGATGGGGGTTGCATATAACTCCGAAGAAGGCGTGGCTATGGGTGAAAATGTCTTTTCCTTCATCAATGAAGTGGGACACAGAGCCAGCCGGGAACTGGCCCTTAGCCGCGGCCCGTTCCCTCTGTTTGAGGAAAGCATCCTGAAAAACCAGCCTCCCATCCGCAACGCCACGATCACCACCATTGCCCCTACCGGCACACTGAGCATCATTGCAGGTGTTTCTTCCGGTGTGGAGCCCGTCTTTGCGTATGCCTACATCCGTAATATTATGGATGGCACACATATGGTAGAGACCAATGATATTTTGCGAGAAAAGCTGGAAGAGCAGAATCTGTATACCCATGAGATCATGGAAGAGATTGCCCAGAAGGGTTCCCTGGCCCATGTGGAGGGCATTCCCGATGAAATCAAGCGCATCTATGTCTGTGCCCATGATGTATCTCCCTACTGGCATATCCGAATGCAGGCTGCTTTTCAGGCGTTTACGGATAACGCCGTGTCAAAGACCGTAAACTTCCCCAACCATGCCACCCGGGAAGATGTGGCCGAGGTCTATCGCCTGGCATGGAAGCTGGGCTGTAAGGGTACCACCATTTATCGGGATGGCAGCCGCAATGAGCAGGTGCTGAATATCGGTAAAATGGATTCCAAAGAGCAGAAAACAGATGGATTCATCCGGCCCAGACCCCGCCCCAGTGTTACCGCCGGCTACACTGAAAAAGTACAAATCGGCTGTGGCAATCTGTATATCACCGTCAACTACGACGAAAACGGTATCTGCGAGGTCTTTACCAATACCGGAAAATCCGGCGGCTGCCCCAGCCAGAGCGAAGCCACTGCCCGTCTGGTGTCCATTGGCATCCGAAGCGGCATTGACCCTCAGGAGCTGATCCGTCAGCTGAAGGGAATCCGGTGCCCCTCCACCATTCGGCAGCCCGGTCTTTCCGTCACCTCCTGCCCCGATGCCATTGCAAAGGCGTTGGAAAAGGTCATGCAGGCCCGTACCGATGGCACCGTTCCCGAAGCCATGCCCATCATCCGTCGCCGGAAGCCCAGAGAGGAACGGGAAGGAGCCGACGGTTCCGTCTGCCCCGAATGCGGAGCTAAATTGGAACACGAAGGTGGCTGCATCATCTGCCGCTCCTGCGGTTACTCGAAATGCGGCTGAGCTAACCTTGGAAATATGCTGTCTCCTAAAGAGGCAGCATATTTTTATATACCAACCTTCAAAATTTCCTCCATCCTATCGCAGAACAATATATTCAAAAATAATATTCATTATTGTACTTCGGAATTTGTACAGGTTTCTTGCTTTTTTATCTGATTCATGCTATTATGATTTTAATATAACATTTGACGTACAACTGATGAGGTGATTAATATGCAGTACGCTGCAACTTCAACTCCAGCCTGTCCTGCTGATTTAAAGTACTCCAACCGAATCCAAGTCATTCAGCAGTTTTTTGATGGCGGAACCTACAGTGCTAATGATATTTCTGCTGCTATTGGTCTTAGCCGTCAAACAATCATGAAATCCATTCAGTTTTTCCTGCGCACAGGGCTTTTGGTCTCTGCCGGTAAAGGCGGTTCTACCTGCGTAGGAGGAAAGCGCCCGGAGCTGTTTACTCTGTCTCCTCACAAATATTTTTTGTGTATCACCATGTGGCCCCAGGATATTCGGCTCTATCTGTATACCATCGGCAGTCATCTTGTTGATCAAATTGTCCTGAACACCAGCCTGCCTGAGGATATCAAGGAAGGGATCGACCGTATCGGGAAACTGGCGCAGCAGCTTTTAGCGGAACATCAAGTCCCTGCGGAGAATCTGTGCGCCGTGAGCGTTTCCACTGCCGGCACGGTAGATTACAGTACCGGCCGCCTAAAGTACAGTTCTCAATCCCCTTCCTGGGGCACCGATGTCCCTCTGGCGGACTATCTCCGCCCCTACTTCCGGCCTGATATTAAAATTTTTGTAGAAAACGCCGCAAAAATGACCGCCCGTCCGTTTCTTCTGGAGCCGGAGCTGAAAGATAAACGCGTGATGGTGATTTTTGGATGTTGGGGACTTTCCAGCTGTCTCATTGAAAACGGCCAGATTTTAGGCGGAAAGAATTCCCTGATTGGAGAAATTGGCCATATGGTGATTGCGCCCGACGACCCGGAGCCCTGCGGCTGCGGCAGCAAAGGCTGTCTTGAGCGTCTTGTCAGTGTGGAGCGGGCACGCAGTCTTTTGCAAAAGGAAGGGGAAAAATTCCCGGAGTCTACACTGCTTCGCCGTGGACGGGAGCATATCACTTTGCAGCAGCTGTTTGAGGCCTCTGAGAACTGTGATATTCTTGCACGCCGAGTGGTGGAGCATCTGGCCCATACATTCGCCGTAGCCATCCGAAACATCTGTCTGGTCTTCGACCCGGATACCATTGTCTTTCAAGGGGATTACGCTTATGCGGACACATTCTTTGATGTGCAAATGAAGAAAAAGCTGCGAGAATTTCAGTATTTCCCTTCTGATAATCCCTTTGACATTCTCTACGACCGCCGTCCGCTGGACCATATGAACGCTGTGGGTTCCCTGACTGCACTCATCCGTCAGTTCTTCGATGATCCGACGCTTTATCAAGATCCTGCTGCAAAAGCATAGAAAATCGCTTTCTTTCACTGTTTGGCAGGCAGATGTTCTATGGCAATCACAAAAAATCAGGAACCCGGTAAACAGGTGTACATGAGTGATGCTCATGCACACCTGTTGTCCATTCATAGACGATGCATTATAATACGGACCCCCTGCCAGCTCTCATCCGTTCTGCGGCATGTATCCCTATTGAAGGTTTCCTCTAAAAAAATATAAATTTTTTCAAAAAAAGCTTGCATTTTGAAAAAACATGTGTTATTATATTGAGGCGTTGAGGCGTTCGCCTCAAAGAAAATAAATATCCGGGTGTGGCGAAGTTTGGTATCGCGCTTGAATGGGGTTCAAGAGGCCTCGAGTTCGAATCTCGACACTCGGACCATGCAGAGTGTCCTTGTAGGATTTGAGAAAATCTTGTAATGGACACTCTGCTTTTTATTCTCAAAATTCAACTTGCAATTTCTGCTGGGGAGTAGCTGACGGCTACTCCCTTTCTCGTTTCCGTGAGGATGTCCAGTTCCGGGATGTCCTTGCGATCCGGCACCACAAAGGGACCGATGCAGTTATAATGAATGACGATCTTCTGTGTGGTGATACCGTCCTGCTTTTCAGCGTGGTACACGTCGATGTGCTCGATCAACTCCGCTACCATGCGCCGGGTCAACTTTGTGGCCCCGGTGTATCGCCGGACCGTTTCAAGGAATATGTCCATATCCATCTGCTGGGTGTCCTTCTTCCGAAGCTCCTCCCGCAATTCTTTGATCTTCTTGGCGTTCTCGCCCTGCTCCTGCTCATATCGCTTGGACATTTTGGAAAAGCGGTCATCATTGATCTTGCCGCTTACATTGTCCTCGTAGAGCCGTTCAAACAGGTTGTCCAGTTCCTTATCCCTTGCCCTCAGAGCGTCCAACTCCCGGTGCTTGCGGGCCAGCTCATTCTCTACTACTTTTGCGGAGTGTCCGGCAATGGCCTTGATGAAGTCGTCCTCATATTCGTTGGCAAACTGGGTTAGGCGGTGGATCTCTCCCAAAACTACCTGTTCCAGAAAGTCCAGGCGGATATAGTGGGTAGAGCTGCACTTCCGAAGCCCGGAGTTGTGATTTTGGCAGCTGAAAAACTTGATCTCATGGTTCTTCTGATTGAAGTGGAAATTGAGATTGCCGCCACACTCGGGGCATTTCAGCAGTCCATTAAAGATGCTGGGTTCCTGACTGACAGACGGCTTTTTGCGTCTTGTTCCAGAAATGAGCTTTTGTACCTTTTCCCATGTTTCCCGGTCGATGATTGCCTCATGGACATTTAGAAAGATTGCTTTGTTCTCCTCTGGGTTCTCGATCCGTTGCTTCATCTTATAGGACTTAGAATAGGTTTTGAAGTTGATCACATCGCCGCAGTATTCTTGACGAATGAGGATCTTCTTCACCGTGGTATGCCCCCACTTGGTAGGTTCTAAGGTGCTTTTAGAGCCGCCACGGTTTGTGCCGTGTGCCCGCCAGTAATAGGTGGGATTGACGATCCCGGCCTGTTCCAGCGAAGCAGCGATCTCAGCCAAACCGCAGCCGTCCAAAGCTAACTGAAAGATGCGACGCACCACAGCGGCGGCCTCTGGCTCTACCACCCAAAAACGGGGGTCGTCTGGGTTCTTCATGTAGCCATAGGGCGGCGGCGATAAAGGAACACCCGCATTGCCCTTTAGCTTGTTGACGATCTTCCGCTTCTTGGAGATGTCCTTGGCATACCAC
>JARIBV010000068.1 GCA_029257335.1 Faecousia sp. | reverse complement strand
AAGGGGAATATCCCTGGGTGGTCACCATGACCGCTCCCCTGCAAGAAAAGAACCGATGGATCGGGCTGGACATCAGCTTCAGCAGTATTTCCGAGTATATCAGTGGGGTGGGAATCGGGCAGCATGGCTACTGCTTTCTGATGGATGAAAAGGGAAATATGATCTATCACCCGCAGCAGCAGCTGATTTATTCCAGCCTGAAAACGGAAGATACGGAGTTTATTGCCCGGCAAATGGATGGCAGCATGGTAAAGGAAAATGTCATTTACACCGTGCGGAGCCTGAATAACTGCAGGTGGCGTGTGGTAGGTGTGAGTTTTGTGGATGAGCTGATTGATGACAGTGTTCGGGATATATCGGAAATTATGGGGGTAACAGCGGTACTGATTGCGCTGTTTGCTCTTTTGATCGGCTTTTTTCTCTCCCGGGCGCTTTCCAGACCCGTCCGGGAGCTGTCTGGTGCCATGGGCCAGTTTGAGGCGGATGCGGATCATTTTGTTTATCAGCCTGTAGGAGGCGCCAGAGAAATTGTGGCCCTGTCAGATTCCTTCCATCATATGGTGGGAAGAATCCAAAAACTGATGGAACAGGTGAGAAGCGAAGAAATCAACCTGCGAAAAACGGAATTAAAGGCGCTGCAGGCCCAGATCAATCCCCATTTTCTTTATAATACCCTGGATTCCATTTCCTGGATGTGCGAACGGGGGAAAACCGGGGACGCAGTGAAGATGGTGAATGCCCTGGCCAGACTTTTTCGTATCAGTATCAGCCGGGGACATGAGCTGATTCCCATTCGCAGTGAGCTGATGCATGCGCAGAGTTATCTGGAAATTCAGGCGTACCGATATAAAAACCAGTTTTCCTATCGCTTTGATGTGGAGGAAAGCTGCCTGGACTACCTGTGCAACAAGATTACTTTGCAGCCCATCATCGAAAATGCGATCTATCATGGCATTAACGGTCTGGTAGAGGAGGGAGAAATCGTCATCAGCCTGAAAGAGGAGGGAGAGGACCTGCTGTTTTTAGTGGAGGACAACGGAGCCGGAATGGAGCCGGAGACGGTGCAGGCCATTTTGTCCAAGGAGCGCAGCGACCACACGGGCATCGGCATTAAGAATGTCAATGACCGTCTGAAAATTTACTTTGGCAATTCATACGGCATTACCATCGACAGTGCTCCCGACGAGGGAACCAGAGTCTACATCCGAATGCCAAAGGTCCGGGAGGCAGCGCAGTATGAAAAGATTTAAAGGGCTTCTGGTATTGCTGTTGTGCAGTCTTTTGTGTCTGAACGGCTGCGCCGACAGCGACAGCAAGGAGCGGCCTTCTGTGTGGCTCATTGCAAAATCCACAGAGTCCGAGTTCTGGAAGGCCTCTTTTGCAGGGGCCAACGCCGCAAAGGCAGAGTATAACCTGGCCCTGACCATTCGGGGGCCTGAGACAGAAGAAGATTTTATGGCACAGAACCATTATATAGAGGAAGCCGTGGCCCAGGGAGCAGATGCCATTGTTTTTTCCGCCATCAGTTACGAAGAAAATGCCAAGGCCATTGACTACGCAGCTTCCAAAGGGGTGAAGATTGTAGTCATTGACAGTGATGTGGACTCTCGGGCGGTATCCGTTCGGGTTGGAACGGACAATATCGAGGCCGGACACATGGCCGCGGAGGCGGTTCTCGACCTGGAAGAGCCAAAGCTTCGGATCGGTATTATCAATTATTCTGTGGTGAGCCGAAATGGAGAGGAGCGGGAAACAGGCCTGCGGGAGGTGCTGGAGAAAGATCCCAGAGTGGAACAGATCGTCACGGTCAATGTGCTGACTTCTCCGGAAGCGGCCCGGGCCCAAACCGAAATTCTGCTGCAAAAGCATCCGGATCTGAATGTTCTGCTGGCCCTCAATGAGCCTCTGGCAGTGGGAGCGGCCCGGGCTGTGGATGTCTGTGATCTGGAAGACCAGGTGCATCTGATCGGGTTCGATGCCCATGTGCAATGCATTGACTACCTCCAGACCGGAGAGGTTTCGGCATTGCTGGTTCAGAACCCCTATGCCATGGGCTATCTGGGCGTAGAGGCAGCATACAAGATATTGCAAGGCAAACTCTATTCCCCGGAGACCCTGATCAACACCTCCACGACCGTGGTGACAAAGGATAATATGTTTACCACAGAAAGTCAAAAGGTACTGTTTCCTTTTTGGTAATTGTGCAATATGCATAATTTTATGAGGAAAATTTTTATATACATAGTGGAAATGAGTAAAAATTTTAACTAATATCTAAAGATAATCAATGGAGTTTTTCTTGATTCCTGATAAAATTGTAATCACTGAGGGGAGCCAAGGGAGCCCCCGCAAGATTATAAATTGGAGGAACTCAAAATGAAGAAACTCATTGCACTGCTTCTTTCCTTTACGTTGATTGCCTGCCTGTTTGCGGGCTGCGGTGAAGGGAAAAATGGCACCGACGAAAGCACCAAGAATACAACCCAGTCCACCGGGGAAACCAAGGGCAGCGAGAATACCGAGGGGAGCGGCACCACCCAGGCCACCAATCTGAATGTTGGCGTTTTCTATTACAGCTACGCCGATGTATATATTTCCAGCGTCCGTTCCGCTCTGGATGCAGAGCTGGAAAGTGCCGGCGTTACTTACCGTGACTTTGACGGCAACAATGTCCAGGCCACACAGAACGAGCAGATTCAGACTGCTGTTACTGACGGCTACAACCTGCTGATTGTCAACATGGTTACTTCCAACTCTTCCGATACCGCTAAGGCCATCATGGAGATTGCCGGAGATGTGCCCGTTATCTTCTTTAACCGTGCCATTGAGGACGAGGATGCAGCCGGTACCGTTCTGGGTGCCTATAAGAACATCTGCTTCATCGGCACCGATGCTCCCGAGGCAGGCCACCTGCAGGGCAAGCTGGTTGGCGAGTATGTTCTGGAGAACTATAATGCTATCGATCTCAACGGCGACGGGGTGATCTCTTACGCAATGTTCAAGGGCGACGAGTCCAACCCCGAGGCCATCTACCGTACCCAGTATGGCGTTGAGGATGCAAATGCAATTCTGACTGGGGCCGGCAAGCCCGCTATGCAGTACTTCGATTCCAAGAACACCACCGGCTATCAGGTGGATATGGCCGGCGCATGGTCTGCAAGCGCTGCCATGGAGTACATGAACACCAACCTGGCACAGTACAACGAGACCAACAAGAACATGATCGAGCTCATCATCTGCAACAACGACAACATGGCAGAAGGCTGCATCTCTGCTCTGAATGTGGCCGGTTACAACAACGGCGAAGGCACCAAGACCATCCCCGTGTTCGGCGTTGACGCAACCGATTCTGCACAGGCTCTGATTGCACAGGGCAAGATGACCGGCACCGTCAAGCAGGATGCAAAGGGCATGGCTTCCGCCATTGCTTCTACCGCTCTGGCTCTGGGAGAAGGCAAGGCGATGCCTGAGGCAGTTGCTGCCGCTGCTGAAAAGGGCGACATCTACTCCGTAGCAAAAGATCTGAACAACAAGCTGTTTGTTGCTTACGCTCCCTACACCGGAGAAGCTGAATAATTGACACCCCACACCGAAGCCTAAGCACTGGGAAGCTGTCGTTTTGGCGGCAGCTTCCCTTTTTTCGGAAGTTTAAGGAAGGAGGAAGGAACGATATGTCACAGGAAGTTCTGCTGCAAATGACAGGCGTCACCAAGACATTTCCCGGCGTGAAGGCTCTGGATAATGTTTCCTTTACGCTGAAGCGTGGTACCGTCCATGCACTTATGGGTGAAAACGGAGCAGGTAAGTCTACCTTGATGAAATGTCTGTTCGGTATGTACAATATGGACAGTGGCACCATTGTCCTGGAAGACCAGAAAATTCACTTTAAAAATAGCAAGGAGGCTCTGGACCATGGCGTGGCCATGGTGCATCAGGAGCTGAATCAGGCGCTGAAGCGTTCTGTAATGGATAATATCTGGCTGGGCCGATATCCCAAGTCCGGCCTGATGATCGATGAAAAAAAGATGTATCGGGATACCAAAAAGGTGTTTGAAGAACTGGGACTCGACATTGACCCCCGTCGTATCATGAACACCATGCCGGTGTCTCAGAGACAGATGGTGGAAATTGCAAAGGCAGTTTCTTATAATTCGAAAGTGATTGTGTTCGATGAGCCTACTTCGTCATTGACGGAGGAGGAAGTAGAGCACTTGTTTAAAATTATTGATATGCTCCGGGACCGGGGCGTGGGCATCATTTATATCTCCCACAAGATGGCGGAAATCAAGCGAATCTCTGACGAAATCACCATTATGCGTGATGGCCAGTGGATTGCAACAGAGCCCACGGAGAAGCTCTCCATGGCAGACATTATTCGTCTGATGGTGGGCCGTGAACTCACCAACCAGTTCCCTCCCAAGACCAATAAGCCTGGAGATGTGTATCTGGAAGTGGAGCACCTGACCGGTCAGTATAACAACCTGCAGGATGTATCTTTTCAGGCCCGCAGAGGAGAGATCCTGGGTCTGGCAGGCTTGGATGGCAGCGGCAGAACAGAGACGCTGGAAAGCATTTTCGGCATTATGACCCGAAAGGAAGGCACGGTAAAGCTGGACGGTAAAGTTTGCAGAAATCGAAACTCCCGGGAATCCATCCAAAATGGCTTTGCCTTGTTGACAGAGGAGCGTCGCTCCACGGGCATCTACTCCATTCTGAATATCCGGGACAATACTGTAATTTCCAGCCTTAAAAAGCATCTTCGCGGCGGTGTCTGTCTGAGTGACAGCTCCATGAAGAAGGATACCCAGTGGTCCATTGATGCCATGCATACCAAGACTCCCACCCAGGATACCAAGATTCGCAGCCTGTCCGGCGGTAATCAGCAGAAGGTGATTCTGGGCCGGTGGCTGCTGACAGATCCCGAGGTTCTGCTTCTGGATGAGCCCACCCGGGGCATTGATGTAGGCGCAAAATATGAGATCTACCAGCTCATTCTGGATCTGGCAAACAGTGGAAAGACCGTTGTGATGGTTTCTTCCGAAATGCCGGAGCTTTTGGGAATCTGCGACCGGATCGTGGTAATGTCCGGCGGCCGTGTGGCTGGTGAAGTGAATGCGCAAAATACCAGTCAGGAAGAGATCATGAGCCTGGCTGCAAAATATGTATAAGGAGGGTCTTTCCCATGGTCAGCCCCATTCAAAAATTGAGAACCACCAGTGACAACTATAAGCAGATGGATCAGAAGGATAAGCGCCGCTTCTGGGTGGACGGGCTTTTGAACAATGCTCTGTATATCCTTATGATCATCTTTATTGTCTACACGGCCATTGCCAACGAGAATTTCCTGAAAGCCGGCTCCATTGCCAATATCATTTCTCTGGCTGCTGCCTCCCTGCCCTTTGCTTTGGGTGTTGCAGGCTGTATTGTGCTGACAGGTACGGACCTGTCAGGCGGACGAGTGGTGGGCCTCAGCGCTGCCATTTCTGCCGCATTTTTGCAGAACTTTGCTTATCAAAAGCGACTGTTCAACTTCCTGCCGGAGCTGCCGATCTGGGCATATATCATCATTGCCATTGTTTCCGTTATGGCTGTGGGCGCCATCATCGGTGCGGTCAACGGTTTCTTCGTGGCAAAGTATAAGCTCCATCCATTCATCGTCACCCTGGCCACGCAGCTGATTACTTACGGCCTGATTCTTCTGTTTTTCATGCTGAATAACAACAATGGTCAGCCCCTTTCCCAGCTGGACAAGGGCTATACACAATTTGTCAACGGCACCATGTTCAAGATCGGTGATGCATCCATCCCCTGGTATGTGCTGTATGCCGTGCTTATGGTGATCGGAATGTGGTTCCTGTGGAACAAGACTACCTTTGGCAAGAATATGTTTGCGGTTGGCTCCAATGCGGAAGCCGCCAACGTTTCCGGCGTCAATGTGTTTAAAACCACCGTGCTGGTACATACTCTGGCCGGCGTTATGTACGGCCTGACCGGCTTCATTGAGGGTGCCAGAATCAGCTCCATTACTGCGGCCACCGGCGCCAATGCCGAATGTGATGCCATTGCAGCCTGCGTCATTGGCGGTGTCTCCTTTGTAGGCGGTACCGGCAAGATCAGCGGGATCGTCCTGGGCGTATTCATTCTGCGTATCATCTTTGTTGCCCTCAATATGCTGGGCATTGATGCCAATACACAGTATATTATCAAGGGCCTCATCATTCTGGTGGCCTGCGCCCTGGATATGAGAAAGTACCTGGTGAAAAAGTAAAACAGTTCCTTTGTGTCTGTATAAACCCGGTTCCCGGCTTGTCTGGGAACCGGTTTTTTGCGGCGCAAAGAGCAAACGGTATTATAAAGGTTCTATAATAAATGGTGTTTCTGGAAGCTGTTTGAATGGCACATTGACGATTGGGTATACTGAAACGGGAAAATATCTGATTTTTTTCTTGTTTTTTCTGAAATCCGTTGCAATTCCGGGGAGAATGTGATATATTTCTTAGTCGAGACAACGGCTTTTATTTAAGGAAGGAGCGACCAAAAGTATGGCGCAGCAGGAGAATATTCGTAATATTGCAATTATCGCCCATGTTGACCATGGCAAGACCACCATGGTGGACCAGCTTTTAAAGCAGGGTGGCATTTATCGTGAAAATCAGGCCACCGTGGAGCGTGTGATGGACTCCGGAGATCTGGAGCGGGAGCGTGGCATTACCATCCTGGCGAAGAACACCGCAGTCAACTATAAAGGAACAAAAATCAACATCGTTGATACCCCGGGCCACGCCGACTTCGGCGGTGAGGTGGAGCGTATTCTGAAGATGGTCAACGGCGTTCTGCTTCTGGTAGATGCAGCCGAAGGCCCCATGCCCCAGACCCGGTTCGTTTTGCAGAAGGCCCTGGAGCTGGGTCACAAGGTCATTGTGGTGGTCAATAAGGTGGACCGCCCCGATGCCAGAGTCCATGAGGTAATGGACGAGGTTCTGGAGCTTCTCCTGGACCTGGATGCAACCGAAGAGCAGTTTGATTCCCCCACCGTGTTCTGCTCTGCCCGCCAGGGCATTGCTTCCTATGGCCCCGATGAGCTGGGAACCGACATGGTGCCTCTGTTCGAGACCATTGTGAACTATATCCCCGCCCCCAGCGGCGACCAGAATGGCCCTGCCCAGATCCTAGTGTCCTCTATCGATTATAACGAGTATGTGGGCAGAATCGGCATCGGCCGTGTAGAACGGGGTACCGTAAGAGTGAACCAGGAAGTGGTAATCTGTGATTATCACAATCCCGACATGAAGCAGAAGGGCAAGATCGTGGCCCTGTACGAGTTCGACGGTCTGGGCAAGGCTCCCATTCAGGAGGCCTCTGCCGGCGAGATCGTGGCATTTTCCGGCATGGCGGATATCACCATCGGACATACCCTGTGTGCGCCCGACTGCGTGGAGCCGCTGCCCTTCGTGAAGATCTCCGATCCTACCATCGAGATGACCTTTGCGGTCAACGACAGCCCCTTTGCAGGCAGAGAAGGTAAGTTTGTTACCTCCAGAAACCTCCGGGACCGCCTGACCAAGGAGCTTCTCAAGGATGTCTCCCTCCGGGTCAGCGAGGAAGGAACGGATTCCTTCAATGTGGCTGGCCGTGGTGAGATGCACCTGAGCATCCTCATGGAGACCATGCGCCGGGAGGGATACGAGTTCTCTGTGTCCACTCCCAGAGTCCTTACCAAGGAGATCGACGGCAAGCTCTGCGAGCCCGTTGAACGTCTGGTTTGTGATGTGCCCGACGGCACCATGGGCGCCGTGATCGAGAAGATCGGACAGAGAAAGGGCGACCTCATTTCCATGAATCCTGTGGGCAACCGCTATCGTCTGGAATTCCTGGTGCCTGCCCGGGGCCTGTTTGGCTACCGCAATGAGTTCCTGACAGATACCCGAGGGGAAGGCATTATGTCCTCTGTTCTGGACAGCTATGCACCTATGAAGGGCGAGATCAGCCGCCGACTGACCGGCTCTCTCATTGCCTTCGAGACCGGCGAAGCCAGCTCCTACGGCCTGTTTAATGCCCAGGAGCGCGGACAGCTGTTTGTGGGCGCCGGTACCGATGTCTATGCCGGCATGGTAGTGGGTATTTGCAGCCGGAACGAAGACATGACGGTGAATATCTGCAAAAAGAAGCAGCTGACCAATATGCGTGCCGCCGGTTCCGACGAAGCCCTGCGCCTGACCACACCCAGAATCTTCTCTCTGGAGCAGTGCCTGGAGTTCCTGGCCGACGACGAGCTGCTGGAGTGCACACCCAAGAGCCTGCGTATCCGCAAGCGCACCTTGGACCACGCCACTCGTATGCGCGAGGTCATGAAGAAAAGAGAAAAGTAAACAGCATACGCCCTGCCGGTAATCGGCAGGGCGTATGATATATGCGGGATCGTGGCCGCAGAGCAGGAAGATTGCAACTTCCCGGAGTTCCGGGAAGTTATTTTTTATTCTTTGGGCTGCTTGTCGGATTCCGGTTTGGTCGTTTCGGCAACCTTTGTAGAAAGAACCTCGTCTGCCGTAACTTCCAGGCCACGGCTCTCGAGTCGGCTGGCAACATTGGTGCGCAGGAGGCTGTATATGACGGAGGTCAGGGGAATGAAGAACAGCATTCCCATAATGCCAAAGAGCTTGCCGCCTACGAAGATGGATACCAAAATCCAAATGGGGGAAAGTCCCACAGAGCTGCCCACCACCCGGGGGTAGACCAGCTGTTCCTCTACCTGCTGGAGCACCATGAAGGTAATGAGGAAAACCAGGGCCTGCATAGGACTTGCGGTCACGATCAGCAGGGCACCTACCGTACCGCCCAGGAAAGCACCCACATAGGGAATCATGGCGGTAAAAGCGATAAACACGCTGATAACAGAAGCGAAAGGCAGCTTCATAATGCTCATGGTGACGAAGAACATACAGCCCAGGATCAGGGATTCCAGACACTGCCCGGAGAGAAAATTGGAAAAAGTCTTGTTGGTGAGGCTTGCCACAGCGGAGATGCGGTCGGCGTGACGCTTGTCCACATAGGCATAGAGCACTTTGCGAATCTGGCGCTGCAGCTTGGTTTTGTTGGCCAGGATATAAATGGAAATGACGAAGCCGGATATGGCCAGCATCAGGACCTCCACCACGGAGGAAACCGCAGTCAAAGAGGTGTTGATGATCTGCTCGTAATTGTCCATCAGGGTTTGGATCAGCACACCCAGATCGATGCCTGACAACAAAGATTTGATCTGAGCGCTGTCAATGTTGTGCTTTTCCAGAAAAGCATAGAACCGAGGAAGGGCGTTTTCTACAGAGGTAATAATGGGGGGAATGGTTTCGATCAGCTGAGGAACCAGAATGTAGAACACCATGAAAATCAGAAAAAAGCTGCCCACATAGGTAATCAGAAGGCTGATGGTACTATTGAATCGGGTCCGGATCTTTCGGCTGTGTTTCTCCTGAAACCGGGCCAGACACCGTTCCAGAGCACGCATGGGTACGCTGAGAAAAAAGGCCAGAATACCGCCGATAATGAGCGGTTCCAACAGGTCCGTGAGGAACCAGAATACGGTGCTGATGACGGATAGATGGTTGATAAGCGTATAAGTCAGGATGCCGATTACCACCAGGGCTGCTGCCTGCTGAAATCGGTTGTTTGGTTTGAATCGTTTCACAGAATGTTCCTCCCTCCCTCACGGGAATTGCTTTTTTTATTGTAACATATAATTTCTGTTTCCGGGAGAAAAAAGTGGAAATTTTACAAATTCTTTATATACTGCCAGCCTGTGGAAAAGAGGAAGGAAGAAAGGATTTGGGAACCTCTTTGCAGTGCAGAAAAGTGAAATGATGATGGAAAAGCGTTTACATCCGGGAAAATTTGCGCTATAATAACCGAAATCAAAATTAAAGAGTAAGGAGGCATGTGCCATGACAGACAGACCGGGAAGAGATGACCTGGAAGACCTGCTCCGGGAAGCGGATGCTTTGCTGGAAGAAGAGGACCAGGAGGACTTCCGGATGGAGGAACCTCCGGCGCAAACCTATTATGCAAACTTTAGCAACAACTATGGCCGGGATTTTCAAAAATCCCCTGCCGCCTCCCAGGCGGGAGGAATTCCGGCCTATAACCCGGATATTGAGGAGATTTCCCCTATGATGCAGTCCGCACAGCAGACCCGTCGAGGTGGCAGCAGAGCGGCGGCAGAGGTCCAGGCTAGAGCCCCGGAGAAAACCCGGAAGGGAAAAAAACACCGCAAGAGGAAAAGACGGGGCCTTCGTGTCCTGGTGTGCCTGCTGGTGTTGCTGCTGGCAATCATCATCGTACCCATATTCCTGCTTACAAAGCAGCCTGTGACAGATCGCCCTGTGGGAGCCAGAAAGAGTGGAGCCTCTACCATCTTGCTCTGCGGCACCGATGAAGGCGGGTTTCGGACCGACACCATGATGGTTCTGTATGTGAATGCCAGGGAAAAAGCGGTGAACCTTGTGAGCCTGCCCAGAGATACACTCACCGAGACCACCTCCGGAAGCTATGCCAAGCTGAATTCTGCCTTCGGCCGCAACGGCGGTGCCGAAGACCCGGAGGAGGGAATGTATGAGCTGATGGGCTATGTGGAGAAGATCATCGGCTATCGGCCGGACGGATACATGCTGATCGATCTGGACGGATTTGTTGAGATGGTGGACATTATGGGCGGTGTGGAATTTGATGTGCCCCAGGATATGTACTATGAGGATGCTTCTCAGGATCTGTACATCGATTTGAAGGCCGGACCTCAGAAGCTGGACGGATTGCAGGCCATGTGTGTGGTGCGCTACCGGGAAGGCTACTACAATCAGGACCTTGGCCGGGTAGAAGTGCAAAGAGCGTTCCTCTCTGCCTGCATGGACCAGTGGCTTTCTGTGGGAAGCATTACAAAACTTCCGAGTCTGCTTTCCTGCCTCAACAAGTACATTGTCACGGATCTTTCCACCAGAAACATGCTGTGGCTGGGAGTAAATGCATGGAAAGCCGGGCTTGGAAACATAGAGGCCCAGACATTGCCGGGCTATGCGGATTACATAGATGGCCAGTCCTACTATATCCTGTCCCCCGATGAGGTGGCGGACATGGTCAATGACTACTGCAATCCTTATAAACAGAAGATTCAGAGCGAAGATCTCAACATTGCACAGTAAAAGGGAGAAGATAGACCATGGAAACCGCATTTTGGCTGGACCCTGTCCGCCATACTGGCCGGCCCCGGGAAGAACGGGAACCGGTGGAGCAGGGGTGTTATGACTTTTTGGACGGTCTGGGCGTGGCCTATGATCGGGTGGATCACGATGCTGCCTTTCACATTGACACCTGCCATGCTGTGGAAAAGGTGCTGGAGGCGCCCATTGCCAAGAATTTATTTCTATGTAATCGGCAGAGAACCCAGCATTATCTCCTGCTTTTGGAGGGGGACAAGGTGTTTAAGACCAAGTATCTCTCCTCGCAGCTGGGGTGCAGCCGCTTGAGCTTTGCCCCGGAGGAGGATTTGCAGGAGCTTTTAGGCGTGCAGCCAGGCTCTGCCAGTTTGCTGGGATTGCTCCGGGACCGGGAAAAACGGGTCAAGCTGGTGATCGACAAGCCTTTGCTTCGCCGGCATTGGCTGGGTCTGCATCCATGCAAAAATACCTCTACATTGCGAATCCCAATGCCTGTCGTACTGGAACAGGTCATTCCGGCTTTGGACCATGAGCCTGTTTTTGTGGAGCTTCCGGTGGAGGAAGAAGGGTGAAGGTTGTAGGGCGGTTTGCTCCTACCCCCAGCGGCAGGATGCATATGGGGAATCTGTTTGCGGCGCTGCTGGCATGGCTGTCTGTGCGCAGTCAGGGCGGGACCATGATCCTGCGCATGGAGGACCTGGATACCCAGAGGACCAGCAGCCTCAACGCCGACCGCATCCGCCGGGATCTGGAGTGGCTGGGGCTGGACTGGGATGTGGAGACAACACCGCAGAGTTTGCGTACGGAGCGGTATTTGGAGCAGCTTTCTGTTTTGAAAGAGAAGGGGCTGCTGTACCCTTGCTTCTGCACCAGAAGCAGACTGCACAGTCTGACGGCCCCCCATGCCTCAGAAGGAGTTTTTGTCTATGACGGCCACTGCCTGGCATTGTCAGAAGAGGAAAAGAAGGCCATGGGTCGTCCTCCCTCCTGGCGGGTTCAGGTGCCTCGTGAGGAGATCTCCTTTAGGGACGGTCTTCAGGGGCTTTATACAGAAAATCTGAAAACCCAGTGCGGCGATTTTGTAGTAAGAAGAGCCGACGGAGCCTTTGTCTACCAGCTTGCGGTGGTAGTGGATGACGGAGACGCCGGTGTGACGGAGGTCGTCAGAGGAAGGGATCTGCTCAACAGCACTCCCAGGCAGATGTATTTGCAGCGGCTTTTCGGATATGAGACACCGTCGTATTACCATGTGCCCATGCTGATGAGCAGCGACGGCCGGCGGCTTTCCAAAAGAGACCGGGACATGGATCTGGAAGAGCTGTCCGGGACCCTGTCTGCGCAGGCCATTGTGGGGCTGCTGGCACAGTGGGCAGGTCTCAACCCTGGCGCAGAGCCTGTGACGCCCCAGGAGCTGGCCAAGTGCTTTTCCTGGGAGAGGGTAGGCAGGGAGGATGTTTACATCCGAACTGTTTGATGCGAAATGTGTGCACAGATGACACGAAAGCCTTAAAAACAGAACAGAGTTGTCCAGAGGAATATTTTGCAGGGGAGGGAGAGATCCCTCCCCTGCGTGGCGTTTTTTGGGAAAAGTGCAGGGGCGTTGCACTGAAAAGGAATTCATCAAAAGAACAGAAAGAAGGATACGCGTATGTTACAGGATATTGCACCTCATGTGTACCACAATCCCATGGAGTTTCGTCAGCCCGGACAGGAAGATCTGGCGCTGGTCTGTACAAAAGACGGAGTGCTTCTTCGCCGGGAAGGGGATCACTGGACGCTGCCCAGGGTAGGGCAGGTGCAAAGGGCAGAGTCGTTTTTATATGGGTTTTCTATTGATGAAACAGCCTATTTTCTTACATTTTCCGGGGAAGCGGCCGGTTTCTCCTTTGTAAAAGACTATCGTGGAGGGGCCCCGAAGGAACTGGTTTATGCCTGTGCGGTGGGTCAAAGTCTGGCCCGCTGGTATCAGGGCAACCGATTCTGCGGATGCTGCGCAGCGCCCATGGAGCACAGTCAAAAAGAGAGGGCGCTGGTGTGCACGAAATGCCACAATACGGTTTATCCAAGGATCAATCCTGCGGTCATTGTGGCGGTGCGGGACGGGGAGCGTCTGCTTTTGACCAAGTACGCCGGACGAGCCTTCAAACGGTATGCTCTGGTGGCCGGCTACTCGGAGATTGGCGAAACGGTGGAAGAAACGGTGCGGCGGGAAGTGATGGAGGAAACAGGACTGCGGCTGGGATCGCTTCATTTCTATAAGTCCCAGCCCTGGGTGGTGTCGGATAGTCTGCTTATGGGGTTTTATGCTGATTTGGAGGGCAGTGATCAGGTGAAGCTCCAGGAAGACGAGCTGGCAGAGGGAACCTGGTTCCGGCGGGAGGAGCTTCCGGATGATTTCTCCGGCGACAGCCTTACGGGAGAGATGATTACACGGTTCAAGCAGGGAATAGACCGGCTGCCCCTGGGGTAATGTAAAATTATTTCATCTTTCCAGAAACACCACTTGCAACTGGGGGAATTTTCGGTTATAATAGCCAAGTCTATACCCCCCAATACCTAAGGATTATGAGAGGACTTGATAAACCATGAGTGCATCCCGTCAGAAAAAGCTCCGTCAGGGGCAGCCCACTGAGGCCGTCGAACAGAAACGCCTCGAGAAGAAGGAAGAGGCCAAGGCTGCAAGACAGCTCAAGGTCTGGACCATCCTGTTTTATGTGATCGTCGGCCTGGTAATCGTTGGCATTGCGGTGTCTGCTTTTATCAATAGCGGCCTGCTGCAGCGTACCGTTACCGCTGTTACCGTGGGTGGGCATAAGCTGTCCGCTGCGGAAATGAACTATTTCTATGGCAATGCCATGAATAGTGACCCTTACCTGAGCTACATGGTGAAGCCCGGCGTTCCCCTGGACAAGCAGGAGATGGAAGAGGGCAAGACCTTTGCTGATTATCTGCTGGAGAATGCAGTTCTTACCGCTCGTAATATGTATGCCATCTATGATGAGGCCATTGCCAACGGTTATACCCTGACCGAGGAGGACAAGGCTTCCGTGGAGGCTTCTATCAATGCTCTGGAGGCAACCGCTCCTTCCTATGGATTTAACAGTGCTTCCGCGATGCTGCGTGCCAACTATGGTGTGGGCTGCAATGTGAGCACCTATCGGGACTTCCTGGAAGTGCAGATTGTGGCTTCCAACTATATCAACCAGTACCTGGAAGGTCTGGAGTACACTGCAGAAGAGATCAAGGCAGAATCTGAGAAGAATCCTACTGACTATTCTTCCTACACCTACCGTGTCTACACCTTTGCTACCAGCGATTATTACGAAACCGACGCTGAAGAGCATACCGAGGAAGAGACCGAGGCTGCAAAGTCCGCCGCAAAGGCCGCTGCCGACAAAATGGCTGCCGACTGCAAGGGGGATGAGAAGGCCTTTGAGACTGCTGTGCTCGAGATGAACAAGGCTGCCGCCGAGAAGAAGGCAAAGGAGTCTGAGGACAAGGAAGCCAAGCAGCCCGAGGTTAAGGATACCTCCCTGTACCAGAACTATCTCAAGGCCAACATAGCCAGCAACATGGCAGACTGGATTGTAGATACCGCCCGTACCGCCGGGGAGACCACGGTTCTGGAAGCTACCAATGGCTACAGTGTTGTGATGTACCTGTCCAGCAAGGACAATTCCGATATCGAGACGGTGGATGTCCGCCATATCCTTATCAGTGCTGAGAAGCCTGAGGAGAAGGAGGCCGCCAAGGCCAAGATCCAGGAGATCAAGGCTGAGTATGAAAAGGACCCCACGGAAGACAACTTTGCTGAGCTGGCCAACAAGTACTCCACCGATCCCGGCTCTAACACCAAGGGCGGCCTGTATGAGTCTGTGGCTCCCGGCATGATGGTAGAGTCCTTCGACAAATGGATCTTTGACAGCAGCCGCAAGGCAGGCGATGTGGATGTGGTGGAGACCGATTATGGCTATCACCTCATGTACTTCGTTGGCAAGGGTGAGTACTCCTACCGTGACGGCATGGTTGTAAACGCTCTGAAGAATGCTGAGTACGAAGCTTGGTATAAGGATGTGACTGAGGCTGTTTCTACGGAGAACGGCATGGGCTACGGCTTTATTAAGACCGACCATGTTTTGCAGCCCAAGATGCCCAAGCGCTAAGATTCCGGTTACGAACATCCCGAGGAGGGCTGCTGCAAAGCAGCCCTCTTTTTTAACTGAAAGGAGAATACAATGGAGCATCCGTTTTTGAGAGAGGAAATGGCGCTGGGAGCCAAGGCTCTGGAACGGCTGAAGCAAAGCCATGTGGCAGTCTTTGGCATTGGCGGCGTAGGAAGCTATACCGCAGAGGCCCTGGCCCGGGCCGGGGTGGGGGCTCTCACTCTGGTGGACGATGATACGGTGGGCCTTACCAACATCAACCGGCAGCTTTGTGCGATGCACTCCACGGTGGGAAAGTACAAAGCCCGGGTTATGGCGGAGCGTGTTCTGGATATCAACCCTCAATGCCAGGTGCGGGCTCTGGCGGAACGGTATACAGAAGAGAACAAAAACCGCTTTTTTGATGTAAAATATGACTATATTGTGGATGCCATCGATTTGGTGTCCTGCAAGCTGAGCCTGATTGAAAATGCCCACCGGCTGGAGATTCCCATCATCAGTGCTCTGGGCACGGGAAATAAGCTGAATCCCACGAAATTTCAGATCACGGATATCTCCAAGACCAGCTTCTGCCCTCTGGCACGGGTGGTGCGAAAGGAATTGAAGGAGCGCGGCATCCTGCATCATAAGGTCCTGTTCAGTACGGAACCGGCGCTTACCCCGGAGAGTCTGGAAGCGCCGCCACCGGGTCGCAGAAGCATTCCGGCTTCGGTGTCCTGGGTCCCCAGTGTGGCAGGGCTTGAACTGGCCGGGGCTGTAATCATGGAGCTGATTGACAAAACTTGAATGATAGGGAAAACTGTCTTGCCTTGAGGCGAGGCAGTTTTTTCCTTTTTATGGCCGGGGATTGCGCAAGAAAAGGGACGGTTGTTTTTGGAAAATTCAAAATTTTGGGGGAGACTTTTTCTTCCATGTGTGGTATACTATGGTTTAATGGGTTCCTTTGTCTGGATGATGGAACCTTTTGGAATCTATAGAAAAGCAAGGAGGTCGCTTTTATGAAAAATCTGCGCGGCATTATTGTGGCGGCCGTATTTTTGGCGCTGACAGTTATCCTGAAAATCGCAGCGGAACATTTTGGACTTCTGGTGGGTATGGCGTATCCGTTTGCTTCCAAGACCTTTATCGAGCTGATGGCGGCAAAAACCGGGGTACTTGACTTCTGCCTGTGGCAGGTTATTTTGGCTTTGTATTTGTTGGCCTGCCTGGTGGGTCTTGCACTTGCGGTGCTGTTTCGGAAGAACCTGCTGCGCTGGCTGGGGTGGGTCCTGGCTCCCGCTTCTGTGGCAGTCTTCCTGTTTACCGCCATTTGGGGGATCAACTACTACAACAAACCCCTGGAAGACAGCATGAAGATGCCGGTGAAAGAGACCTATTCCGTGGAGGAATTGAAAGAAGCGGCGGTATTTTACCGGCAGCAGGCAGAGGCGGTTTCTGCTGAGGCAGCACGGGATGAAAACGGGGATCTGCGCCTGCCGGCTCTGGAGCAAATGAACGATATCGCCAATCAGGCCTATACCAATCTGGTGTGGAAATACTCTGTTTTTGCAGGCCCCAAAATTACGGTGAAAGAATTGGGCTGGAAGGATCAGTTCCACAACATGGGCGTTGACGGTGTGGCTATGGCTCTCACCGGTGAGGCAGCTGTGAATCTGAACCAGTATCCTACTCGGATCCCCTTTAATATCTGCCACGAAATAGCCCACCTTTTGGCCATTGCACGAGAGGATGAGGCAAACTTTGCAGCCTATCTGGCCTGCGATTTCAGCAAAGACCCCACCTTCCGGTATTCCGGCAATTTGGAAGCTTTCCTCTTCTGTGCAGATAGACTGTATGAGATCGACCGTGCGGCCTGGTCCGAAGTGTGGCGGGATGCCTCCGACACCATTCGCCGTGATGTGGAGCGGTTGAATCAGGTGCAGGAGCAGCAAAATGGAACGGCGCAGCAGGCTGTGGATGCAGTCAATAACGCTTACCTCCAATCCAATGGACAGGAAGAGGGCGTTAAGACCTACAGCCATGTGACAGACCTTCTGGTAGCGTGGTATCAGGATCAGTATGTGGTAGACACCACACCCCCTCCCACAGAATTCAACCCTCTGAACTATGACGATGTCTTCGGTGCCAAGACAACGGAATCCACAGAGCCGACCGAGACAACGAAGGAGGGATAAGATGCAGGAAATGATGGAAGTGATACAGGCAGGCCTGCCGGAGCTGGGCCTGCGTCTGGAGCAGCAACAGGTGCAGACCATGTGCCGGTTCGGGCAGGCACTGCTGGAAAAAAACCAGGTCATGAACCTGACGGCCATTACAGACCCGGCCCAGGTGGCCAAGCTCCATTTTTTAGACAGCCTGACCCTGCTGACCCTGGGAGATCTCTCAGGGAAGAAGGTCATTGATGTGGGCTGCGGCGGCGGATTTCCCGGTGTTCCCTTGAAAATTGCATGTCCTGCAATGAAACTGACCCTTCTGGACTCTTTGGGTAAGCGAATGGATTGGCTGGCCCAGACCCTGCCCGCGCTGGATCTGGAAGTGGAGTGCCTCACGGCCAGAGCGGAGGAGGCTGTGGCCACTCGCCGGGAACAGTACGATTTTGCGGTGTCCCGGGCTGTGGCCCGGCTCAACATCCTGTGCGAGCTGTGCCTTCCCTATGTGAAGGTGGGAGGTGCCTTCCTGGCGATGAAGGGGGCTGCCGCCAGAGAAGAGCTGGAGGAAGCCGGAAAGGCCATTGCGATCCTGGGTGGTAAGCTGGAAAAGCAGACGGGTTTTGGCGTGGATGGCACGGAACACAGCATTTTGGTGATCCGGAAGGTAAAGCCTACCCCGGCACAGTATCCCAGACGGTTTACAAAAATAAAACAGAAACCGCTGTAACGCAGAAGGAAGAAAACTTGGCGTTGACAAACACGGAAAGATGTAATAAAATATATCCCGTGAATTCTAGAACGCAGGCAATGCTTCTTTCTGGAAGATCGTTCTTTCTGGAGGATAAGTAATATGTTTGAGAAAATCGTTTCCTATGCCTCCCGGCAGCTGGAGATTTCTGCTGAGGAGATCACTCGGGATACCACCTTTGAAAGTCTGGGTGTTGACTCTCTGGATATTGTAGAGATGACCATTGATTTTGAGGCGGAGCTGGGCGTGGAGCTGGATCTGGAAGGCCAGCAGATTACCACCTTCGGTGAGTTGGCTGACTACATTGAGGAGAAGCTGAACTGATCCTCGAGCTTTAATCGAATACCCCTTGTTACAAGCGGCCGGCTTATAACAAGGTCGCACTAGTCGGGGAGATAGCGGTGCCCTGTAACCTGCAATCCGCTACAGCAGGGATGAATTCCCATACCCGGATCAGCAGCAATACCGTCTGGCCGGCGTAAGCGGCGTTGAAGAACCGGTCTTACGCAACGGACTCCCGTGAACCATGTCAGGTGGGGAACCAAGCAGCATTAAGCGGATCTGTTCGTGTGCCGTGAGGTTGCCGTTTCCGAGCTGGCTGCGCCGGTATCGGGTGTTGCGCTGTTTCAAATGTGGGTGTGCGATCTTGTTATGAGTCGGCCTTATTGTACCTTTTCGAGAATGGAGGTTATGCGGATGTATCAGGCCTTATATCGAAAATATCGTCCCCAGACCTTCGACGAGGTCGTGGGGCAGGAGGGTGTTACCCGAACCCTCAAAACCCAGCTGGTTACCAGTCACCTGAGCCACGCCTATCTGTTTACCGGCTCACGGGGCACCGGCAAGACCAGCTGTGCAAAAATTTTATCCAAGGCGGTCAACTGTCTCAATCCCCGGGACGGCAATCCCTGCAACCAGTGTGCAGCCTGCCGGGCCATTGATGAAGGCTCCTGCATGGATGTGCTGGAAATCGATGCCGCCTCCAATAACGGCGTAGATAATATCAGAGACCTGCGGGATGATGCGGTGTATTCCCCTTCTGAGGTGCGCTACCGGGTGTATATTGTGGACGAGGTCCATATGCTGTCTCTGTCGGCGTTTAATGCGCTGCTGAAAATCATTGAGGAGCCGCCGGAACATCTGATTTTTATTCTGGCAACAACGGAGCTGCACAAGGTTCCTGCCACGATTTTATCCCGGTGCCAGAGGTTTTCTTTCCGAAGAATCTCCCCGGAGGATGTGGCTGATCGGCTTCAGTATATTTCTGCACAGGAGCAGATCACCCTGGAGCCGCAGGCGGCCATGGTTCTGGCCCGTATGGCAGACGGTGCGTTGAGAGACGGTGTCAGCCTTTTGGACCAGTGTGCCTCTGCAACCCAGGGCCCGGTTACCGCAGAGGCGGTGTATCGGTGTCTGGGATTGGCGGGAGAGCAGAAAGCCGCTCTTATGATGAGCCATTTGGCTGCCCATGATACCAAAGGAGCCCTGGAGCTTTATGACAGGCTCTATGCGGACGGCAAGGATGTGGCGGCCCTGCTGGACGAGCTGTGTGCCGTGGCCAGGGACCTTCTGGTGCTGAAAACAGCCCCGCAGTCCGGCCTGTCCATGCTCTCCGGTGTGGCCACAGATCAGGAGGCCATGGCCCTCCGGGATCGGTTTTCTCCCGGGGAGCTGGTGCGGATCATGAAGGAACTACAAGCCACCGCCGCAGGCTTTACAAGAGGTGGCAAAACTCGAATGGATGGAGAGCTGTGCCTTTTGCGGCTGTGCCAGCCGGAACTGAATCTGGATGCGGAGGCATTGAATGCCCGGCTTTCCAGGCTGGAAAGTGCGGTGGCAAAGGGCGTCCGTGTGGTCCGGGAGGCTCCCAAAGAGACCGGCGGGGAAGAAGAATTCCCGCCTATGCCCGGAGATGAGGATGCGCCGCCTGTGACGCAGGAGGAAGAACCCCAGGAACTCCCGGGCAGTCGGGAAGAATCCCCCGTGGGATTCTGGCCGGATCTGGTCAGTAAAATCCATGAGGAAATCAAAAATCCTGTTCTGCGCGGCTATTTTGGAGCCACACCCGATGCACTTGTGCAGGGCTGCTTGCAGGGGGACCGGCTGGAGCTGCGATGCAACAGCACATATGTCTATGAGCTGATCAGCAAGCGGGAGAATCTGGAACTGGTGGGCAAGGTTGCCACGGAGTTTTTGGGCCGCCCCATCAGAACCTGGGCCAGTGATCAGCAGGCAAAGCCCAGAAACAGTGAACACTTTCAGGAACTTTTGAATTTTGGAAAACAACACAGCGATGTCATTAAAATCAAGTAATTGGAGGAACATACAATGGCTAAAGGCGGTTTTCGTGGGGGCCCCATGGGAGGCTTAAATCAGGCGGCTATGCTGAAGCAGGCCCAGAAGATGCAGCAGGAAATGATGCGGATGCAGCAGGAGCTCCAGACCAAGACTTATGCGGCTACCTCCGGCGGCGGCATGGTCCGTGCTGAGGTCAACGGCTCTCACGAGGTGGTGTCCCTGACCATTAAACCCGAGGCAGTGGACCCCGATGATGTGGAGATGCTCCAGGACATGGTGATGGCCGCCATCAACGAGGCCATGCGCAGCGCGGAAAATGAGGCTTCCAACTCGATGTCCAAGCTCACCGGCGGAATCAATCTGGGAGGTCTGTTCTAAATCATGCAGAGTTTTCCCACGGCGCTGGAGCGCCTCAGCGAGCAATTCGGTAAGCTGCCCGGCATCGGTACCAAGACAGCCCAGAGGCTGGCGTTTCATGTGCTTCGACTCCCGGAGCAGGAGGCGCAGGACTTTGCGCAGGCCATCGTAGATGCAAGGCAGAAGGTGAGAACCTGCCCCGTGTGCCAAAACCTCACAGATCAGGAGCTTTGCCCCATCTGTGCGGATCCCCAGCGGGACAGAAGCACTATCTGCGTGGTGGCGGAGCCCCGGGATCTTATGGCTTTGGAACGGGCCAGAGAGTATCGTGGGGTGTACCATGTGCTGCACGGTGTCATTTCGCCGCTGAATCATGTGGGGCCTGACGATATCCGAATCCGGGAGCTTCTAAACCGGGTGGCGCAGGGGGATGTGAAGGAGGTCATTATGGCCACCAATCCCGACACAGAAGGGGAGGCCACGGCCATGTATCTGTCCCGCCTTCTGCGGCCTATGGAAATCAAGGTCACTCGTTTGGCCTATGGTGTCCCGGTGGGCAGCCAGCTGGAGTATGCCGACGAAGTTACGCTTCTGCGTGCGCTGGAGGGCAGACAGCTTATTTAACAAAAAACGGAATTTGTCCCTGAGGGCAAATGAGAAAAGGCGAGCGGATTGTAAACTCTGCTCGCCTTTTTCCACAAACCGGCACAGGGGCTGTGGAATAATAAAAAATTCCCCCACGGAAGACGGGCTTCTGTGGGGGAATTTTTATAGGCATCACAGGACCTTGGACAGGAAATCCTGAAGTCTGGGATGTTTTGGATGATTGAAAATCTCATCGGGGGTCCCTTGCTCCAGAAGCTTTCCGTCTGCCATGAACAGGACTCGATTTCCTACTTCCTTTGCAAACCCCATCTCGTGGGTGACTACCACCATGGTCATGCCCTGCTGCGCCAGCTCTTTCATGACCTGTAGAACTTCTCCCACCATTTCGGGGTCCAGAGCGGAGGTGGGCTCATCAAATAGCAGAACCTCCGGCTCCATCATCAAAGCTCTTACAATGGCGATTCTCTGCTTCTGACCGCCGGAGAGCTGGATGGGATAGGCGTTGGCTCGATCCTGAAGGCCTACGCGCTCCAAAAGGGCCAGTGCTTTTTTTTGGGCCTCCTCATTGGGCATTCCTTTCACCTTGATGGGGGCCAAAGTCATATTTTCCAAAATGGTCTTATGGGGAAAGAGATTGAAGTGCTGAAAGACCATTCCCATTTTCTGCCGATGGTGGTCAATATTTACTTTGACCAGCTTTCCGTCGGCGTTTCTGACTTTTTTCTTTGTAATGTCCACACTGTCAAACAGGATCTCACCCTGGGTGGGAACCTCCAGAAGATTCAGACTTCTGAGCAGGGTGGATTTTCCGGAGCCGGAGGGTCCGATGACCACCATCACATCGCCTGTGTGAATATCTACGGACACATCGTCCAGGGCACGAAGTGCCCCTTTGTTGTAATATTTTTTCAGGTGCTTTACCTGAATACAGTTATCTTTTGTCGCCACGGCGCATCTTCCTTTCAAAATGTTCGATCAGTTTGCTGGTGGGGAAGGTGAGGCAGAAGTATACACAGGCAGCCACGATCAAGGGCTCGCCGATGGAATAGGTGGCAGTTTTTACCGTGGTTACAGCAAACATGATTTCCTGCACGCCAATGGTCCAGCAGATGGAAGATTCCTTGATGATGGTCACAAACTCGTTTGCAATGGCGGGCAGAATGTTTTTGATGGCTTGGGGGATGACCACTTCAACCAGATTCTGCCGCTGGCTCATCCCAAGACTGCGGGCAGCCTCGGTCTGGCCCTGGTCAACACTCTGAATACCGGAACGGATGATTTCTGACAGATAGGCGCCGGAATTGAGGGACAGAGCAATGACACCGGGAACAAAGCGCTCGAAGCGAATGAATCCAAAAAGCTTGAAAGAGGGGAGGCTGACACCGGCCAGCAAAACATAATAGACCAGAAACAGCTGGACCATAATGGGGGTGGCGCGGAATACCTCCACATAGGCAGCAGCGAGAAAACGAATGGGCTTGATCCTGCTCATCCGCATCAGAGCCAGAGCCAGCGCCAAAATGAAACCAAACAGTACCGTGAATACGGACAGGGACAAGGTACAAACCAGTCCCTGGATGAACAGCTCAAGGTACTGAAAAGTTGCCTGAAAACCGTGTAGACTGATCACAAAATAGCTCCTTTCATGGGATTCCCCCCGAAGGCCAGCCTCCGGGGGAATCCAGATTGTTTCTGATTTAGTTGTTGGCCTCGGTAGGAACGCCGCCCTGTGCATCCAAGAGCCCTTCAAAGGTATTGGAGGCCGCCTGCACATTGGCCTCTTCAATGAATTTTGCAAGAGAGCCATCTTCCTTTGCCTTTGCAATGGCTTCGTTTACAGAGGCAAGAAGCGCCTCGTTTCCCTTGGAAACGCCGATCACATATCCGTCCTTTTCATAGGAAACATCCAAAGCAACGGTCAGTTCCGGATAGTTTTTCATGTAGGTCTCTGCCACGGCGGTTTCTACAAACGCACCGTCCAGCTTGCCGGAGAGGACCTCGGCGATGATGTCGGTCACCTTGCTCAGCTGTACAATGTCAGCCTCCGGGGTGTTCTCCTGGGCCAGGCCATACTGTATGGAACCAATTTGCACGCCCAGCTGATACTCAGGCTTGTTGGCATCTGCAATGGTGGAGAATTTGGAGGCATTTTCCTTGGTGCAGAGGAAAGCCTGGCCGGAGGTATAGTATACATCGGAGAAGCTCATGCTGTTTTCTCGGGCAGGATCGGGGGAGTAACCGGCCATGCTCAGGTCCACCTTTTTGCTGGTGAGCTCGCTGAGAGTGCCGTCAAAGTCCATGGGGATGATTTCCAGCTCCAGACCCATATAGTCTGCAATATACTGCGCCAGTGCAATGTCGAAGCCTGCCAGGGTGGGCTTTCCGGCATCGTCCAGAGAATAAAACTCAAAGGGCGCAAAGTCAGGGCTGGTGGCTACGGTGAGTTTCCCCTTTTTTACGGTAGGACCGTCATTGGATGAGCCGCATCCGGCAAACAGACCGCAGAGCATAAGAACTGCAAGCATCATTGCAACATATTTTTTCATTTTTCATTCTCCTTCAAAGCATCTGTAAATGAGGTTGTATCATGTGTTGCATTATATACCGTATATTATTCGTTGTCAATTGTATAATAACACATTATTATTCGGGAAAATCCGAAAATTATGTGCATATATTCTAGTTTATTCACAATTTCAAACATGATATGCAAGCTGCTATGTATATTAAAATGTATATTCATGAAATTTATTTGCATAAAAATAAAAATCTGCCGAGAACCGGTTGGTTCTTCGGCAGACTGAAAATCAATCATATGGGAGGAAAGGGGCTGCTGCTTTGAAACACAGCCTCCAAAATGGGCACCAGGGCTTCCAGACCCTCCTGATCCTCCTGTGTAAACCGGCCCGCAGTGGGACTGTCCATGTCTAATACCGCCACCACGGCTCCGTCCTTGCGCAGGGGGATCACAATTTCGGAGCGGGAAGCACAGTCACAAGCAATGTGGCCGGGGAAGGCATGCACATCCGGCACAAGCTGCGTCACGCCCTCTTTCACGGCTGTGCCGCAGACGCCACGGCCCACGGCAATGGTGATACACGCCGGCTTTCCCTGAAAGGGACCCAGCACCAAGGTATCCTCCTCCAGCAGGTAAAACCCTGCCCAGTTGAGGTCTGGGAGACTGTCCATAATCAGGGCGGAGGCGTTGGAAAGATTGGCGATGAGATGGGGGACCCCTTCCACAAGGGCTTTGAGCTGCTCCTGAAGCAGAGTGTATTGTTGTGTCATAAATCGATTCCTTTCTGCAAATAGAGAAAGGACCTGGGCAATTTCTTGCACCAGGTCCTGAAAATCCCCACTTTAGCCGTGCGCACCCGATTATAACCTGCACAAAACGGCAGGTGGGTCGCCGCTCTAACATCTTAACTGCTTCCAACGTCCACCGATCGTCAAAGCGCCGGCGGGAGGCCTGCAATCCGAAGAAGAAGTCCTGCGTCCCTAGTAAAAAATGTGGGTCTAAACGGGCACGTCACGAACCAAGCAGGGAGATCCATGATTGATGATTACTCAGCGTCTTCCTCCTCATCTTCGTCGGCGTAGAGCGCCTCCATCATGAGGGCGTAGACGGCTTCCAGTTCCTCGTTGTCGGTAATGGCGCTGAGGATGGGCTCGCCGTCCTCTTCATCAGAGCGCAGAAGGCTGACCTCCAGCTCTTCCTCTGCCTCGTCATATGATACGGCGGGAACAACAGCCATATAGGTTTTTCCCTGATACTCCAGCTGCTGCAAGATCTCCAGCTCGTATTCCTTACCGTCCTCATCGGTGATGGTGATGAAATCGGAACCGTATTCTTCCATAGTATGCTACCTCCAGGCCCCTGGTGGCCAGGGGGTTTTCATGCCATAATATTAACCTGTTTTGCGCAGAAAATCAAGAGGAAATTTAGTTGTCATGAACAGTAATCTTCCAGCGCCCTGGTAAGGGCCGCATCGTCCGGAAGCGGGATGCCTTTTTTCAGGGCAATCTGGTCCTGCTGCGGCAGCAACTCCACAGGCATTTTTGTTACCAGCCAGGGCTGGGGATCCTCCTCTTTCCAGATGGCCACATATCCACGAGAGACCCCCAGAATCATTCCCAAAAGACAAAGACTGGCCAAACAGTGTTTCATATTCTTCACCTCAGATCCAGTTTTTCCGAAAATTCCACCGTTATACACAGAATTCTATAAAATTCGGGACAACCGAAAGAGGGAGAGTGCGGTAGATACCGGCCACCGGGTCTTTGCTCTATCTTATGCGCAGCGGCGGCTGAGGATGCATGGACAAAAGAATTTTGATTGCAGTGGAAAGGATTGTGCGGTATAATCAAAAGAAACACAGGCTAGGCAAGGAGGGCGGCTATGGCACATCGTACAGATTCCATTCAGACCATGAAGGGCATAGGCCCTGCGAAGGAAAAGCTGTTTGCTTCACTGGGGATCCACACCCTGGAGGATCTCATCTGCCACTATCCCCGCACCTATGAGGACCGCACCAGACTGAGTACCATTGCACAGCTGGAGGTGGACACGCCGGCCTGCTTTCGTGCCATGGTGATGACAAGCCCAAGAAGCCACAAAATCCGCAAGGGGCTGGAGCTCACAAAGGTGACCGTTGCTGACCACTCCGGCAGACTGAACATTACATTTTTCAACCGCCGTTTCGGGACGGAACAGCTGGTGCCGGGCAGGGAATACATATTTTACGGAGCAGTGACCGGAGAGTTTGGGGGCTATGGCATGACCAATCCGGTCTTTGAGTCGGTGGATTCCGATCCGGGCGTGACCAGAAGAATCCTTCCCATCTATCCCCTCACCGCAGGGCTGACCAATCAGGCCGTTTCCAAGGCCATCGCCCAGGCATTGGCCCTTTGCGGCCCTCCCCAGGAGATTTTGCCTCAGGAGATTTTAGAGCAATATCACATTATTGGAGCGGATCGGGCCTACTATGCCATCCACCAGCCCCAAAGCCCGGAAGATCTGGACCATGCCAGACGGCGGCTGATTTTTGAGGAGTTTTTCGTATTTTCCGCAGCCCTCAGTCTGATGAGAGCCCAGCGCACCTTGGTAACGGTGCATCCGTATCTTCGGCGGGATCTGACACCGTTTTTTGAGGCCCTGCCCTTTTCTTTGACCAAGGCACAGAAACGGGCCATTGAGGAAATCAGCAACGATTTTTCCAAGGGATTTCCCATGAACCGGCTTTTACAGGGGGATGTGGGAAGCGGCAAAACCATGGTGGCAGCGGCTGCGGCCTATCTGGCCTGTAAGAACGGCCGGCAAACAGCGCTCATGGCACCCACAGAAATTTTAGCCGAGCAGCATTATAAGACATTGACCGGCCTCCTGACCCCTTTGGGCGTGCAGTGCATACTGTTGACAGGGTCTATGACGCCCAAGGAAAAGCGGCTGGCGCGGGAAGCGCTTAGTTCCGGGGAAGCCCATCTGGCAGTAGGAACCCATGCACTATTTTCCAAGAGCACGGAGTTTTCCAATCTTGGCCTGGTAATTACGGACGAACAGCACCGCTTCGGTGTGGCCCAACGTGCAGCCCTGTCTGAAAAAGGAAGCGGCAGTCATTTGCTGGTCATGTCTGCCACGCCCATTCCCAGAACGCTGGCACTGATTCTCTACGGTGATTTAGAGGTTTCTGTTTTGGACGAGCTGCCTCCTGGCAGACAGGTGATCGATACCTTCCTGGTCAACGAATCCTACCGGGCCAGGCTGAACGGCTTTATCCGAAAAGAGGTGCAGGCAGGGCATCAGTGCTATATTGTCTGTCCTGCGGTGGAGGAAGGGGAAACGGAGACCGGCAAGGCGGCCCAGACCTGGGCGGAGACGCTGCAAAGAACGGTTTTTCCTGACTTGCCTGTGGCGCTGATCCATGGCAGAATGAAAGGCAGTGAAAAAGAAGCGGTCATGGGCGCCTTTTCCAGAGGAGAAGCTAAGATTTTGGTGGCAACCACAGTGATCGAGGTGGGGGTGGATGTTCCGAATGCCACCTTGATGGTGGTGGAAGATGCGGACCGTTTTGGTCTGAGTCAGCTTCATCAGCTTCGGGGCCGGGTCGGCCGGGGCAAGGATAAAAGCTGGTGTATTCTGGTGTCAAACAGCCGAAATCCTGACACGCTGCTTCGGCTCAAGAGCTTGTGTAAAACCACAGACGGCTTCCGCATTGCGGAGGAGGACCTGAAGCTTCGTGGCCCGGGTGATTTCTTTGGTCACCGTCAGCATGGCTTGCCAACCTTCCGGGCCGCCAGTTTATCCATGGATCTGGACCTTTTGAAGCAGGCGCAGGCTGCGGCTTCGGAATGGGTGAATCTCCATGGAGCGGAGCACACCCCGGAGGCGCAGGCCCTGCGCAGCCGTATCGGCCATCTGTTTCACGATGGCATAGGCACCTTCAATTAAACAGAGAGACGGAAAAAGGCTCAGACAATCTTGCTTGTCTGAGCCTTTGCGTCATAGGGGGACCTTACAGAGAGTTGAGATATTTCACCGCAGCCATACCTGCCTGGGAGCCTTGGGAAACAGCTTTAAAGACCTGGAGCAGACCTCCCGTGCAGTCACCTGCGGCGAAGAGGCCGGGGATATTGGTGGCCATGCTGTCATCCACCAGGATCTTGTCGGCATTTGTGAGAATTCCTGCCTTTTTGGCAAGGTCGCCGCTTCCTGCGGTGCCCAGGGCCACGAAGAGCCGGGATACAGGCAGCGCCTCTCCGTCCTGAAAACGAACCTGCTGCAAAATGCCGTTGGCTCCCTCTAAAGCGGCAATGGGACGCCGGTCCACAGAAAATTCACACAGGGGTGCGTCCTCTCCGTTGGTAAGCAGGGTGACCTTGGAGGCAAGGGGAGCCAAAACCTGCGCCTCATGGAGGGCATACTCTCCAGCACCCAGTACGGCAACCTCTTTGCCGCGGCAGAAAAAGCCGTCACAGATGGCACAATAGCTGACGCCTGCACCGTCAAAGTCCTGCAGCCCCGGAATTTTCGGAGCCTTTCTTTGAGTGCCTGTGGCCAGAACGACGGCTTTGGCCTCCAGGTCTCCCTCTGAGGTTTCTGCCAGCAGCCCCTCCATTCCGAAGCCCAGGGAAAGCACCTGGGTCTTCTTTACGGTGACCCCCAGATCCCGTGCCTGCTGCAGCCCGGCTTCAAAGAGAGCAGGACCGGTGGTGGCAGGACAACCGTAAAAATTATCGATCCGTTCTGCCCGACCCAGCGCCCCCATATCCATGTACAGAAGGGTGACGCTTTTTCCTGCACGAGCTGCATAAATTGCGGCGCTGACACCGGCAGGGCCGCCGCCTAATACCAAAACATCCATTATTTTTCCTCCCAATGATCCAAGGCCAGCTTAAAGCTGCCATAAATACCTGCATCGTTTCCAAGTTCGGCCAGAACAAAGCGGATGTTCCGTCCGGTGTGGAACATATAGGGTACAAATGCCTCTTGGATTCCCTGAGACAGTACCGGACCGGCTTTGGACACGCCGCCGCCTATGACCACCACTTCGGGATCTACCACGCAGCATACACAGGCCAGGAACTGCCCCAAAAAATCAAAGTAGCGGCTCCGGACCTCCAAGGCCAGAGGGTCCTGTTCCTTTGCCAGATCAAAAATGTCCTTGGCCGTCATATGCTCCACAGAGCGCAGGCGGGAAGACAGTTGGCTTTGCTTCATGGCCCGCCGTGCCAGACGGACAATGCCGGTGGCGGAGCCGTATTGCTCGGCGCAGCCATATTTTCCGCAGCCGCAGGGCTCGGTTTCGGCTTTGTCCATGGGCAGATGGCCGATTTCTCCGGCTGCGCCATGGGCCCCGAAAAGGATTTTGCCGTCCGCCACAATGCCGCCGCCGATTCCGGTTCCCAAAGTGACCAGGACCATATTTTTGCATCCCCGTCCGCCGCCTTGCCAGCATTCTCCCAAAGCGGCCACATTGGCGTCATTTCCGGCTTTTACGGGAAGTCCTGTCAGCTCCTGCAGCCTGTGCTGCAGGTTAAAAACACCCCAGCCCAGATTTGCACAGCGGTTTACTGTGCCGTCGCTGCTTACGGGGCCTGGAACACCGATGCCGATGCCGAGACACCGGTCTGCTGGAATTTGGTGCCGGGACATGCAATCCTCAACGGCTTGGGCGATGTCTGGCAGGATGGAGGAACCATTCTGGCTTGTATTTGTGGGGATCTCCCATTTTTCAACCAAGGCTCCCTCCTGAGTGAAAAGACCCAGCTTCACAGTGGTGCCGCCCAGGTCGATTCCAAATCCATATATCATGTTGTTTACCTCCAAACAAGGGAATGGCTTTTCCTATTATATCGCCCCGCCATAAAAAAGTCCAGAACCAGCAAAATTTTGACAGAAAATAAGAAGCAGAAAAGTTTTTTTGCTTCCGGGAAAAAAGCCCTTGCGTTTCCGTTGATTTTGCGGTAGCATACTAGAAAAGAGTATGTGTGCTCTGGAATCGTATACGGTTGAAAGGACGTGGACTTGTTATGATAAAAGTCGATATTTCTAATGTGTGGGGTCAGCTGGCTCTGCCCGATCTGCTGGCTGCGGAGAAAGAGGTATCTGCCGCCCATAACACGGTTATGGAGGGCAGCGGCGAGGGCAACGACTTTCTGGGCTGGCTGAATCTGCCCACCCGTGAGACGACCCAGGAAATGCGCCGCATTATGGATGCGGCCAAGACCATTCGTGAAAGTTCCGAAGCATTTGTTGTGGTGGGCATCGGCGGCTCCTATCTGGGCCCCCGGGCTGCAATCGAACTGCTGGAAGGGCCGAATTACAATCTCAAGCGCGGAACCAAGGGTAACCCCAGAATCTTCTTTGCGGGGAACAATCTGTCTACCCGTGCCTGGAATGATCTGGTAGAGCAGCTGGAGGGAAAGGACTTTTCCGTGGCATTTATCTCAAAGTCCGGCACCACAACGGAACCTGCTATCGCGACCCGTGCCCTGCGCTGGATGCTGGAGCGGAAATATGGCTCTGAGGTGTCCAAGTCCCGTATCTTCGCCATTACCGACCCGGAAAAGGGGGCTCTGCGCCAGATGGCTCAGGAAGAGGGCTGGGAGACCTTCACCATTCCCCAGAATGTAGGCGGACGCTTCAGCGTGCTGACGGCGGTGGGACTGCTGCCCATGGCTGTGGCCGGGATCGACATTGAGGCGGTGATGGCCGGCGCTGCCGAGGCCAAGCAGAGCTACAATCTGCGTTCTTTTGAAAACCCCGTCTGGCTGTATGCCGCCATTCGGAACCTTCTGAACCGGAAGGGAAAAGAGATTGAGCTGTTTACCTCCTTTGAGCCTGCTTTTAAGATGATGGGTGGCTGGTGGCAGCAGCTCTTTGGAGAGTCTGAGGGCAAGGACGGCAAGGGACTGTTCCCGGTCACTGCCGAGTTTACCGCCGATTTGCACTCCTTGGGGCAGATGATTCAGCAGGGGAAGCGGAATCTGTTTGAAACTATGGTGCGCTTTGCCCCTGATGCCAACGCCGTGACGGTGGGGTCTGATTACAAGAACCTGGACGGACTGAATTATCTGGAGGGCAAGACCCTGGACTTTGTGGACGAGCAGGCCTTCCGGGGCACTGTGGCAGCCCATGTGGATGGCGGCGTACCCGTGATTACCGTGGATGTGGGCGAACTGAACGATGCCAAGCTGGGCGAGATTTTCTATTTCTTTGAGCTGTCCTGCGGAATTTCTGCCTATCTGTTGGGAGTCAATCCCTTCAACCAGCCCGGCGTGGAGTTTTATAAGCGCAATATGTTCCAGCTTTTGGGCAAGCCCGGCTATGAGCAGAAATAAGTTTTGACGACTTAGAAGAAAAACAGTTGCAATTCCACGAAGAAACTGGTAGAATAGTAGAACATAACCGGGATATCCCGGTGCTGTAAGGAGGAGATACCTATGGTGAAAGTAATTATGGGACTGAAGGGCTCTGGCAAAACCAAGCAGTTGGTCAAAAATATCAACGAGGCGGTTCAGAGCGAGAACGGCAGCGTGGTCTGTGTTGAGCACGGCCAGAAGCTGACCTATGACATTGATTACCGTGTCCGTCTCATCGACGCCAAGGACTATGGTGTTAATGACATTACTATGCTCAAGGGCTTCATCAGTGGCTTGCATGCCGGTAACTTCGATATCACCCATGTGTTTATTGAAAGCCTGTACAAGTTCATCGGTGAGAACCGTACCGTAGGTGAAGAGTTCCTGGATTGGTGTGCCGAGTTTGGCAAGGCCAATGACATGCACTTCACCATTACCATTTCTGATGATGTTGCTCTGGCAACCGAGGGAATGAAGAAGTACCTGTAATCCCAAAAGTATGTCCGAAAAGAGGCCTGTCGCATATGCGGCAGGCCTTTCTTTTTTATGGTAGTTGCAAAGAGAATTTGCTTGTGCCATAATGGGATAATCAACCAAAGAGGAGAAATACATATGACCATGTATGATAAAATAGCGCAGATGAAGCCGGAGCAGAAAACCACTGGATCGACATTCCTGAGCTGAGTTCCTGGGGCGAGCGATTTTTTGCATCCTTTTCTGTGGCAGAGGCTGTGGCGGAAGGGCAGGAGCGTCGGCTTTTGGAGCAGGCCGTAGACGGTTTATACGACAGCTTTCAGCGGGAACATGCCCTGACGGATACTGCCCTGCAAAAGGCGGAGTTGGTGCTGCTTCCCCTGACACCGAAAGCAAAGCAGTATACTCACCATTGCGTTGCCCATGCCTATATTGACATGGATTGGATGTGGGGCACCCATGAAACAGTGCAGGCGGTACTGAGCACCTTTCGGACCATGTTGGATCTTATGGAGGAATACCCGGAGTTTACATTCTCCCAGTCTCAGTGTGCCGTATACCGAATTGCGGAATTTTACGATCCGGCACTCTTTCGCCGGATCAGGCAGCGGGTGCGAGAAGACCGATGGGAGTTTGCGGGGTCTTCCTATGTGGAGCTGGACAAAAACATGCCCAATGCGGAATCCATGGCACGGCACATTCTGTATACAAAGGAGTATCTTTATCAGCAATTCGGCATAGTTTATGATAGTGTGGAAGGGGACTTTCATCCCGATTCCTTTGGCCACAGTGCCTGGGTGCCGGAAATCCTGACAGCCGGCGGGATCCGCTGGTTCTACCATTGCCGGGGCCTGGATGGGGAGAACCTCTACCGCTGGCAGGCTCCAAACGGTACGGAAATTCTGGCACTCAACGAGCTTCTGTGGTACAACGATGCCATTCGGCCCATGTATTTGAATCAGGTGCCTCTGTTTTGCAAAAAATACGGCATTCAGGATATGATGAAGATTTATGGCGTGGGCAACCATGGCGGGGGACCTACCCGGCAGGATCTGGAGCGTATTTTGCAGATGCAGACCTGGCCCTTGTCACCCAAAATCAGGTTTTCTACCTATGGGGAGTATTTTTCAAACATCCTGCCCATCATGCATCGGCTGCCTGTGATTTCAGGGAAGCTTGGCCCCACCTTTACGGGCTGCTATACCTCCCAGTCCAGGATCAAGGAGGCCAACCGAATGGCAGAGGATCGGCTGTATGAGGCGGAAGTACTGGCCGCTCTTGCGGAAGAATCCACAGCAATGGAGGGCTTCAACCCCCAATTTCGGTTTGCCTGGGAACGGATTTTGTTCAATCAGTTTCATGACATTCTCCCTGGCTCCCATGTGGAGATTTCCAGAGATCATGCCATGGGGGCGTTTGAAGAGGCGATGGGCGTGGTGATGGCGGCCTCCGGTGCATCGCTGCGGGCTTTTGCAGACCGGATTGATACCCCATCCTATGCGACACTGGATACGCCTGTGATATCTTGCTCTGAAGGAGTAGGTATGGGGCTGTTGATTGACATTGCCAATGGGTTCCGCCTGCCGGGATGGAGCGCAGCAGAGGAAAAACCAGAATTTTGCATTTCTTCAATCCAACGGGCTTTGATCGCAAAGGCGTGATGGAAGCCAGTCTCTGGGACTGGCCCGGAAATCCGGAACAGCTGTGGGTCCGTGATGCACAAGGGGACCTGCTGCCCTCTCAGGTGTTGGCCCATGGGGCTTCGGACTGGAGTCACAGAAGAACGGACCTTCTTGTTCAGATGGAGGTCCCTGCTTTGGGGTATACCACGGTGGTCGTGACCGAGGAGGAAAAGCAGAGCTTCTGCTTCTCGGCGTTGCCACCGAATCCCAGGGTGACCGTATACCAACCTTTGATTTTAGAAAATGATGTGGTGAAAATCACATTCCGGGAGGAAGATTTGTCCATTGCCTCCTATATATAAGGAAACAGGCAGACAGATGCTGGGCCCTCGAGGAGCAGGGTCCGGATGTACCGAGAGCGAAAAGGGGAGACAACAGGAAATGCCTGGGTAGAGGGAGTGCAGATGGAGCCGGTGGATCTTCATAAAACCGGCTGTGTCTGCCGAATCAAAGGACCCGAAAAAGGGGAGCTCCGTCAAAGTCTGACCTATGAAATCCGGATGCATGACAGCAGGCTGGAGGTCACCGCCACATTAGAAAAGGGATCTGCGATTCTGGAGCTGACGGGCAAAGTGCACTGGATGGAACTGGCGGACGAAACCGGAAGCCCGAGCCTGTGCGTTCAGATGCATCTGGCCTGGACACCGGAGCAATTTTTTGGTGACGGGCTTATTGGCCTGGATCGGCGGATGCCGGAACCTCTGCATGACCACTGCGCCAGAAACTTTCTGTTTGCAGCAGGAGAGAAGATGGGAATGGCCCTGCTCACGGATAACAAATATGGCTATCGTGGGTATGCAGACAACCTGCAGGTGTCTCTTCTGCGTTCCTCCTCCGGCCCTGACCCTTATCCGGAGCTGGGACAGTGCCGGTTTCGTTTGGGTATGTGTGCCGCAAAATCGGATGGTATGACGCTGAAAGCCCTGGGCACCGCCTTTACCCACTGGGATCTTTCTTATGCATCCAACATTTCCCATCCGGTTACCCTGCCTTTGACATACCGCTTTTTTGAAATCCACGGTGTAGCCCAGGTGGGAAGCGTCAAACGCTCTCAGGATGGAAAAGCAACGGTGCTGCGCCTTTTGGAGCCTTGCCTGAAAGAGGGGATGGTCTGGGTTCGCTTTGACGGACTTCAAAAGGCATTTATTGCGGATTTGGCAGAACAACCTTTAAAAGAGCTCTGTGTAAAAGATGAAACGGTCCGGCTCCTTCAAAAGGCAGGAGAAATAGTGACCCTGCTTCGGTATACCACAAAAAGCTGATTTTGGGGTGTCCGCAGGAAAGATACATCGGTGCTTGTAAATGGAAAAATACAGTTTACACGCATCAAAATTGGTTTTTAAAATCGACGAACGAAAGAGGAAAGCTTTAAAAACTGGCAGAATAGATAAAAACAAAGGGATCTATTCTCTTAAAATATATGTTCTGAAAAGAAATCGCAAAAAACCAGGAAGCAGGTGCAAAATATATAAAATATATATACAGAATTTATGGGGATTGCATGATTTCCGTTGACCAAAAAAGCGGGCTGCAGAAAATAGTTGATTATTAGTGAACAATGTGGTATAGTACAGTGAAAGCACAGGATAGTGTAGCTTCAATAACAAGCGTGGCTCACGGTCAGTGCTCCGCTGCTCGCGTACAGATTGCCAAGTTTCCCTGTAGCACCTTGCATAAAGTTCCGTACCTGGTGGACAGCCGTCGGTTGCCTTATGGGGATATTGACGAAATGAACGAAAAATATGTAAAAATACAATGTGACTATTGCATTTTTACCAAACGGGTAGTATACTATCTTACGTTAATATCTTGTCGCTTCCCACGACAGGTATTAAATAGGTCGCAAGACCGCAACTATCTCTTAAGGAGGAAAAGAAATGAAAAAGCTGTTCGCATTGCTGCTGGCTGCCGTTATGGTGACTTCCGTTATGACCGCCTGCAGCAAAAACGACACCAACGAGACAAAGGGCACCGACTCCACTGTCTCTGGTGAGACCGCTAACCCCGACGCTACTGGAAATGAGACCCAGCCTGTCAACGCTGACGGCGAGCCTTCCTCTATTCAGATGCTGAACGGCAAGGAGTACGGCATGGATTATGTCTCCCTGTACGAGCACATGGGTAAGGACGTCTCCATCGCTGATGTCACCGAGGATCCCACCACTGGCCTGGCCTACCTGGATGTTGACGGCGAGTCTGTTGAACTGGGTCTGGACTTCCTGTCCATGGCCATGGTTTACAACACCTCTACCGAAGGCACTGACTTCAAGACCGAAGATGAGGTCTATGCCGAGTGGTGGAAGTACTACATCACCCGCTGGAACATGATGATGCCCGAGATTCCCCTGTACTCCAACGAGTTCTATGATCTGTACAACGCACAGATCAAGGGTATTGAGGAGCATGCGACCAACCCCTACTGGCCTGTTACCAAGGCTCTGATTGACTGGACCTCCGAGAAGGCTGACAACTCCATCATCATCGGCGATGCTACCGAGCTGTCCGGCAAGTTCCGTTTTGCTGCCTTCGGCGGCACCAGCCCCGCTGCATCCGACCTTGCTGTTTCCCATATGTGCAACGGTCTGGAAACCGTTGTGGCCAACAAGGACGGTGCTTTTGTTGTGAACGAGCAGGTCGTAAAGAACCTGGAAAGCGTCAACAACGAGGACGGTTCTCTGACCTACACCATTACTCTTCAGGAAGACCTGAAGTTCTCTGATGGTTCTCCCATCACCGCTAAGAACTACCTGTACTATGCCATGGCATTCTCCACTCCTGTAGCTACTCAGGCTGCCGGTAAGGATCATATGAGCACCATGAACTTCGTTGGCTTCAAGGGCTACAATGCTTATGATGGCACCAACGAAGGCGCTACCCTGGACGACGGCACCGTTGTTACCAAGGAAATGACCGGTCTTCGCCTGCTGGGCGACTACCAGTTCTCCGTAACCATCGATCCTCAGTATCTGCCTTACTTCTACGCTCTCAATTACGCTTCCTTTGATCCCACCTTCAAGGATCTGTGGATGGGCGAATTCGACATCGCAGATGACGGCAAGGGCTGCTACATCACCGGTGATTTCTACGCCAAGGAAGGCGAGAACTACACCCATGCTGCTCACATCCTGCAGTCTTCTCAGAATACCGATACCACCTACCCCTACTCCGGTCCCTATGTGCTCTCTAAGTACGACGCTTCCAGCAAGGAAGCAACTCTGGAACTGAACCCCAACTTCAAGGGCAACTTTGAAGGCAAGAAGCCCAGCATCCAGAAGGTTGTTTACAAGAAGATCGTTACCCAGACTCAGCTGGAAGACTTCAAGGCCGGCGGCGTTGATGTCCTGCCCGGCATCACCGGCGGCGCTCCCACCAACGAAGCCATCGCTCTGGCTGACGGCTCCAACGGCGCTTATGTTTACACCCACTACAGCCGTGCCGGCTATGGTAAGCTGGCATTCCGTGCTGACTATGGCCCCGTTCAGTACACTGCTGTCCGTCAGGCCATTGCTTACTGCATGGACCGCTCCACCTTTGCTAAGGACTTCACCGGCGGCTACGGCGGCGTTGTTGACGGCCCCTACTACACCGGTTCCTGGATGTACAGAGCTGCTACTTCCCAGGGCATGTCTCTGAATGCTTATGATACCTCCGTGGACTCTGCTATCGCAGTTCTGGAGGAAGACGGCTGGATCTACAATGCTGAAGGCGGCGAGTACACCGAGGGCGTTCGTTACAAGAAGATCCCCGGCGATGTGGCTACCGAGTTCGACAAGGCTTACAAGTCTGTTGACGGCGCTTACAAGACCGTCCAGGTCAATGGCGACTACTACATGCCTCTGGTTCTGAACTGGTACGGCACCACCAACAACGACTTCTCCGATCTGCTGGTTACCGGTTTTGAGCAGTCCGAGAACATGAAGGCTGCAGGCTTCGCTGTCTACAAGACCATTGGTGACTTCAACCCCATGCTGGACGAAATGCAGCAGGCTCAGATCTACGGCTACTACAGCGGTACTCCCATGTACACCTGCTTCAACTTGGGCACCGGCTACAACTCCGCTGTCTATGACTACTCCTTCAACCTGACCATTGATCCCAGCATGTACAGCAACTACAGCCAGTACTTCATTAAGGATATGGCCGATATCTACTGGATGAAGTAATCCATCACTTTGAAACCCCTAGCTTAACACCCATGTGTAAGGTGTGACATTGCGGTCACAGGGTGGGGAAACCCACCCTGTGGTTGCAGGCCATACTGCGAAAGCATTGCATCTGTGGGACAGCGGGGAGTAACACCACCTACCTCTGGTGGATGGTTTGATTCACAACACGGCGCAAGATGCCGTACACTGTTCGTTTTCTCCAGTGTGCGGTCTTTTTTGGCCGGACAGGTAGGACCAAAATTTGCAAATTACCCCCGCATGGCATGCAGGGGGTGATCCAAAGCCTCATGCCATGCCAAATACACTGTCGCGCGGGCGACAGATGGGAGAATAATATGGGAAAATATGTACTTAAGAGAATCTGCTATATGCTTGTTGTTCTGGTCATATTGTCGCTTCTTATGTTCTTGATCTATAACCTTGTCCCGAATAACCGTGCTTATACAGATGCAAAAGCAGATGAAAACAGTCAGAAGCAAGCCCTGAAGGGCCTCACTCAAGAGCAACGTCAAGAGTGGTTCCAAAAACGCTATGTTGAATATCAGCGTCGCTACGGTACCGATACCGACAACATGCTGATTCGTTATGGCCGTTGGATCGGCGTATACCCCCTGTACAACGGCAGCTTTAATGGTCTGCTGGAAGGCAACTTTGGTTATTCCTATGAGCTCAAAGATGATGTAATCAATGTCATTAAAGAGCCTATGAGAAATACAATCATCATCAATATTCTTTCTACAATTCTGGCCCTGGGTATTACGATTCCTCTGGGTATTATGTGTGCGGTGAAGAAGAACAGCAAGTTTGACCGAGGTGTTCAGATCTTCACAATTATAGGCTATAGCTTGCCTACCTTTATCACAGCAATTCTTTTCATTTGGATATTCTGTTCACTGCTTGGTTGGTTCCCGCCCAGCGGTATGAAAACCCCCGGCAGTAACTTTCAGGGTTGGGCATATTGGAAGGATACTTTGAAGTATCTGGCCCTGCCCCTTATCACTATGACATTCTGCTCCATGGGTGGCATGACCCGTTATGTCCGTGCCTCTATGATTGATGCACTGAGTATGGACTGCATCCGGACCGCTCGCGCAAAGGGCGTCAAGGAAAAGGCAGTTATCTACTCTCATGCATGGCGCAATGCTCTGATTCCCGTCGTAACTCTGGTTGTTGGTTGGTTCCTGGGCATCTTCGCCGGTTCTCTGGTGTTTGAAAACATGTTTGGCCTCAATGGTATGGGTAAGATTATGATCGACTCCCTGCGTAAGACTGACTTTGATGTAGTTCTGTTCCTGCAGCTGTTCTACGTTGGAATGTCTCTCTTGGGCAACCTGATCATTGATATCATCTACGGCCTTGTTGACCCCAGAGTCAGAGTTGGAAAGTAAGGAGGCGCAGGAATGAAAAAACAGAAAAAAGGCTTCTTCGGCACAATCGCCGGTTGGGGCCGTCGCCTGTTCAGAGGCGGCTCTGCTGAGTTGGTAGACCAGATGGAGCAGAATAAGAAAGACCCCACTAAGGATGTAGAGGAGATTGTCAGTCCTACTAAACAGATCATCCGGGGCTTTATGGAGCGCAAACTGGCTGTCTTTGCATTGATCGTCGTCATTGTGATGATGCTGACCGTGTTCATTGGACCTCTGTTTATGAAGAACTACAGTGACTCCTACACAGAGGTCACCCAGAAGAATGTTCCTCCTACAATGGGTATGATGAGCGTTCCCAAGGAACTGAAAAACGACATCAAAATGATCGACAGCTACGGCAGTTTCAGCGTTGGTCTTTCCAATGCCGGTAAGGTGTATGTCTGGGGTTCTACCAAGATGGGCACAACTGGAATTGATATGAAGGATATCCCTCAGGAAATCCAGGACGCTAAGATCGTTCAGGTCGCTGCCGGTATGGACCACGCCATTGCCATTGACGAGAATGGTAAGGTATACGCCTGGGGCGTAAATAAGCTGGGTCAGTACGGTTACTTTGATCCGGAGCTCTACCCCAATATTCTCCCCATGCCCGATCAGCTGCTTAATGGCACCATCGATGTGGAGAACATCAAGAAGGTTACCTGTGGTTACCAGTGCTCTGCAATTTTGATGAATGATGGTACTTTGTACCTCTGGGGCAACAAGAACACATATTCCAACATTGAAAATTTCGTTGACAAGAAGGATCTTGTAGACATTGATTTCACTCTGAGCTATGTTGTCGGCCTGACTGAGAAGGGCAATGGCCTGTTTACCGGCAAGCGTGGCCTGCTGGATCAGTACCGCGCAAATATGACCGGATCTGCCAGCCCTGCCGGCAAGTTCCTGGATGGCCGGAAGATCACCAGCATCTATGCTACCAGCTCCAATGTTGGTATGCTGCTGGATGATGGCACCATGTGCTTCTCCGGTGACTTCCCCGCAGGTTCCGTAAACATGCCCGAGATGAATGGCGAACAGATTGTGGATGTGAAGGCAGGTGCTTATCACTACACTGCTCTGACCGACAAGGGAAATGTTTACTCCTGGGGCGGCAATGTTCTGGGCCAGTGCGATGTGGAAGCAAGTGCCAAGGGCGCTGACCGGATCTACGGCGGTTCTTTCCAGAGCTATGCAGTAGACGCAAATAACAAGCTGATGGCAAAGTGGGGCCTCAAGGGCTACATCTTCGGTACAGACAGCTATGGTGCTGACATCTTCCAGCGTATCATTCAGGGTGGTAAGATGACCATGACCATCGGTGCAGTTGCCGTTATCATCTCTTCCGTGATTGGTATTGTTATCGGCTGTATCTCCGGTTACTTCGGCGGCAAGGCAGATATGTTCCTGATGCGTGTTGCTGAGGTCTTCGCAGCCATTCCGTTCCTGCCATTTGCTTTGATTCTGTCGGCTGTCATGGCGCAGATGGATATTTCTGAAAACTCGAAGATATTTGTGCTGATGGTAATCCTGGGTCTTCTGAGCTGGACTGGCCTTGCCCGTCTGGTTCGTGGTCAGGTTCTGGCTGCAAGAGAAAACGAGTATGTTACCGCTGCTAAGGCAATGGGTGTTCGTGAAGGCGCAATCGCATTCAAGCACATCCTGCCCAACATCGTCTCCGTCATCTTTGTTAACTTGACTCTGAACTTTGCAACTTGTATGCTGACTGAGTCCTCCTTGAGCTATCTGGGCTTCGGTGTTACCTATCCCAGACCCACTTGGGGCAACATGCTCAATGGTGCAAACAATGCTACCATTATTAAGAACTTCTGGTGGCAGTGGGTATTCACCTCTTTGTTCCTGGCAATCACCTGTATTTGTATCAATCTGGTCGGCGACGCTCTGCGTGACGTCATGGACCCCAAGTCTGACCGCGATAAGTAAGGGAGGGAGAAGTTATGGCATTACTTGAATTAAAGGATCTACATACCTTCTTCCGCACGAAGAAGGGTATCGTAAAGGCTGTCAACGGAGTTTCTTACTCCGTTGACGAAGGAAAAACTCTGGGCGTTGTCGGTGAGTCCGGTTCCGGAAAATCCGTCTCCGCCATGAGCGTTCTGCAGTTGCTGGATGGCAATGGTTATATCGACTCCGGTGAGATTCTCTTTGACGGTGTTGATCTTACCAAGTGCAGCAAGGACGAGATGTATGCCATTCGTGGCAACGACATTTCCGTTATTTTTCAGGAGCCTATGACCGCACTGAACCCCGTTTTCTCTGTAAAACGGCAGTTGTCTGAGCCCTTCATCATCCATCGCAAGATGTCTAAGAAGGAGGCTGCAAAGGCAGCCCTTAAGATGCTGGCTGACGTAAAGATCCCCAATCCTGAGGTGGTTCTGAACCAGTATCCCCATCAGCTGTCCGGTGGTATGCGTCAGCGTGTTATGATTGCAATCGCTCTGGCCTGTGAGCCTAAGCTGCTGATTGCGGATGAGCCTACTACCGCTCTGGACGTTACCATTCAGGCCCAGATCCTGCGCCTGATGAACGAGCTGAAGCGTACCCGCGGCACCTCCATCATGTTCATCACCCATGACCTCGGTGTTATTAACCAGATGGCCGATGATGTCGCTGTTATGTACTGTGGTCAGGTTGTGGAGCATGTCCCTGCCCGGACGCTGTTCTCCCGGTCCGTGAAGTACTCCCACCCCTACACAGAGGGCCTGCTGGCTTCCATGCCTCGCCTGGATACCCATAGTGAGCGCTTGGACGCTATTCCCGGCGCAGTTCCCCATCCCCTGGCTCTGCCCAAGGGTTGTAAATTCGCACCCCGGTGCAAGTACTGCACTCAGCGCTGTATGGAAGAGGAGCCTGAGCTGGTTTCCGTAGCACCTAACCAGGAAATTCGCTGCTTCTATCCGGATAAGGAGGCCCGTAATGGAAAATAAGGAACGCAAGATACTGCTGCAAATCTCCAATCTGAAGCAGTACTTCCCTGTGGGAAAGGGCCTGGCAGTTAAGGCCAACGATGGTATCTCCATCGATATCTATGAAGGTGAAACCTTCGGTTTGGTCGGTGAGTCCGGCTGTGGTAAGTCCACCTTGGGCCGGTCTCTGTTGCAGCTGTACAAGCAGACCGATGGTCGTACCATGTACTTTGGCCGTGAACTGGCTGAGATTGCACCTAAGTATGTGCACGATACCTTCCGTAATATGAGCAAGCGGAAGGAAAAGATGCTGGAGGATCAGAAAAAGTACGAAGCTTTTCAGGCTGAGTACGATGCTCTGCCTGAAACAGAGCAGTATGCAAAGCATGCAGAGCTGACTCACCTCAAGAAGGAAGCCAATGATGCAATGCTGGATCTGGCTACTTTGATCGGTGGTCTGGTGGCCGCTCCTGATATGGAGCCTGTTGCAAATATTTATCTGGAGCAGTACAAGGTGTTCCAGGAACTGTCCAAAGCTACATACAAGCGCCAGGATTTGGAGCTTGATGTGAAGGATACTGCATACCAGCTGAAGAAGCAGAGAGAGGCTGGTAAGGCTGAGGGCTCTGCCAAGGCTAAGGCCGATAAAGCTGTAGCTAAGCTGAATGCCTGCGACGATGAAATTGCTCAGATTCGCAAGCGTCTTGCAGATATCAATGTCCGTATCGATGCCCTGCGGAAGCAGCATGAGAAGGACACTGATTTTGCAAAGTATGATGCTTACCGCTCCAATGGTATTGATCTGGCTCGTCTGACCTATGATGAGATGCGCCATTTGCGCAGCGATTTGCAGCTGATCTTCCAGGATCCCTATTCCTCCCTGAACCCCAGAATGACGGTTGGTCAGATTATCGGTGAGGGCATGATTGCGCATAAGTACTTCCGTAAAAATGATGAGCGTATGCAGGAAGAGGTTGTGAAGGTTATGGAGGAATGTGGCCTGGCTGGCTACTTTGTCCACCGTTTCCCTCACCAGTTCTCCGGTGGTCAGCGTCAGAGAATCGGTATCGCCCGTTCTTTGGCACTGCGCCCCAAGTTCGTGGTTTGTGACGAAGCCGTTTCTGCTCTGGACGTTTCTATTCAGGCACAGGTTATCAACCTGCTGAAGGAACTGAAAGAAAAGCAGCATCTGACTTACATGTTCATCACCCATGACCTGTCCGTTGTTAAGTACATTTCCGATAGAATCGGTGTTATGTATCTGGGCAACATGGTTGAGCTTGCTCCTTCTGATGACATTTTTGCTCATCCCATGCACCCCTACACCGAGGCTCTGCTGAATGCAATTCCCACTACAGACGAGGACGCCAACCGGGAGCCCGAGGTTCTGGAGGGCGATATCCCCAGTCCCGTGAGACCTCCCAAGGGCTGCAAGTTCCATACTCGCTGCAAGTACTGCACCGAGATCTGCACACAGGTTGTGCCTGAGTTCCGTGAACTTCGCCCCAACCATTTTGTGGCTTGTCACCATGTCCTGAACGAGAAATAAAGGAGGCCCGGCAGTGCTCCTGCAACGGAAAGTAAAAAGAGCCTTTGACTGGCAAAAAGAACAGGTCCGTCAGCGTGAGGCTGAAAGCAAGAAGAAGCCGGAGTACGAGACTTCTGATGAATTGCCTCCTATGGAGGATTTGGTTGAAAAGGATATTGCGTTGGAGAAAGGTGATCTTCGTGCCATGATTATATCGGCGCTTATTACCATTGTTCCAGCATGTATTCTTGCTCTCCTTTTTATCGTTCTGGTGGTCTGGTTCGCATTCGGTCTATAAGAGTTATCATTAAGGGGCTGTACAAAAAGTCCGTGTCACAGCATTTCGCAATCTATACAATTTAAAAATTCCAGCAGGAAATCGGGCTGTATCTCTGTTTCCTGCTGGAATTTATTTTGCCGTTTTTAAGAAAAACGAGTTTTTGTACAGTCCCTTTTTGCATCAAGACAGCAGATAAGTTTTCAAAGAGCCGCCACTTCCCGACAAGTTCTGCCCTGCCCCTGTGCTAAAATAGAGGCAAAGGGAGGCGGTGGTATATGGGGCATTTTGCTCCTGCGGCGGTGCAGGCGGTTGGGCACAGACTGAGGCGTATAGAACCTCTTAAAACACTTTTGGGATTGGTACAAGATGGCGCATTGGCTTATATTCTGTCAGCGGCTGCCCTCAAAACCAGTCCCATTCCAATTTGCATCGGCTTTATTGTCAACTGTAAGGCGGACTGGTCTTCTTTGGTGGGAGCTATGGGGGCAGCCCTGGGTTACTTCCATTTCTGGGGCGGACAAGCTTCACTGGAGCCTCTGGCAGGAATTATAGCAGCACTTCTGGGGATAGCCATTTTTACGGGAACAGAGCTAAGGGAGCGGTCATGGTTTCTTCCGGCATTGTGTACGGGCATCACTGCGGCACTGGGATTTCCATTCCTTTTAAACAAACCGACCTTGCCTGCCGCGGACCTGTTGGACTACTGTTTCCGTGCGTTATGGGCAGGTGCAGGGGCTGCGGTATTTCAGGAACCTTCCATTGCGCCTGTACGGTGGGGAGCGATAGTTTTAGGACTGTGTCAGGTGAGCTTTGGCAGAGTTTTGGATTTAGGCATTGCGGTGTCAGCTTTTCTGGTCAGCCTCCACGGAGGAATGGACGGACTCCCTTGGGCACTATGCTGCGGAATTGCCATCGATTTGTCAGGGATTACAAAGGTGATGCTGACACCGGTGCTGTGCCTGTCGCTGCTTTCAGACAGCCTTACAGGAAAGAGCAGGGGCAAACATGCATTGGCGGCCACTTTGTGGTGCGTGCCGTTTCTCTATTTGGCGGGAACGTTTGCGCCTGGGATTCCCATATCCTTGGGAGCCGGAGGCTTGGCTTCTATGTTTCTGCCTGTGGAAAAAAAGAAGGCACCCCGGCCATCTCCGCGGATCATCCGGCGTTTGGAGCAGGCTGCGGAATCGATGGAGTATTTAGAAAACCTGTTGTCACAGGATCGGATGCCGATGTACCGGGGCGATATTTTCTTAGAACAGGTGATTGCACGGGCCTGTCAGGGGTGCAGCAGACGGGAACAATGCTGGATTATGGAGGGGGAGGAAAACCGTTCCAAGCTAAAGCGGTGCATCCTGCCTATGCTGGAGCGGAGAAAGGTAGAGGCGGAGGATTTGCCCGATGACTTCCGCTCCAGATGCCGCCGACCGGATGGGATGCTCAGCGCCATGTATGAGACGATGGAGGAAATGCGGCTGCGTCTTCAGTATGAGGCAAGGCAGAGGGAGAGTCGAAAGGCGCTGGAACATCAGTATGGATTTCTTGCTTCATATCTGCGTGAAGCAGCTCAAGGGCTGTTTTTGCCGCGGGATGGGGAGAAACAATACGAACCGGATCTGGGGATCGGGGCCAGAGGAAAGTTCGGACTCCATGATTCCGGGGACGCTGTGGTGCATTTCCCCGGCCCTGGCAGCCGTTACTATGTAGTGCTGTGTGATGGCATGGGGGCCGGAGTAGGAGCCGCTCGGGAGAGTGAGAGGGCCACTGAGATTTTGCGGGGGATGCTTCAGGCCGGATACCCAGCCAAAGCAGCCCTGGAGACACTGAATGATTTATATGTTCTTCGTGACACAGGAGGCTTTTCAACAGCGGATCTTCTTGAGCTCCACCTGGACACAGGAAGAGGCGTTTTGTACAAATGGGGTGCGGCAGTCAGCTTTTTAAAACATCGCCGCGCAGTACGACTGCTGGGGACAGCCGCACCACCACCCGGTGTGGGAATTGGAGAGACACACCGGGCAGAGGTGATTCGGCTATCCCTACAGAGGCAGGAGGTTGTGGTACTGGTCAGCGACGGTCTGGATGGAGAGGAGACCCAGACCAAAATTGCGGATTACACTGGCCATTCCACAAAGGCGTTGGCTTCTCTGCTGGTTGCCGGACCTGAAATTCAGGAAGACGATCAGACAGCAGTGGCGATTTGCCTTCGTCCCTTATCGTCAACAGTAACATAACACATATTTCGTGCACAGTTTGTCGAAACCCTACATATTGCATAAATTTATTTCCTCAAACCACAAAATATGTCAGCAGGTGAAAAAAGAAGTTGAAAATTTGGTTGAAATAACATTTTCTGGCACTTTTTCTTTCTTATGCCTGCCGGCTCTCTGATTTGTGTGCATCTCAAAAGAAAACCAACGGTACCCAAGAAGCATATCTTGCGTACCGTTGGTTTTTGTTGTAGATTTTAGGAAAATGGTTGCAGAAACCGGACTTACTCCACAGTGACGGATTTTGCCAGATTTCTGGGCTGATCCACATCGCAGCCCCGTGCCAAAGCGGTGTAGTAAGAGAAGGTTTGCAAGGGGATCACATTGAGGCTGGGCTGCAGCAGGGGATGGATTTTGGGGACCGTAATCACATGGTCAGCGGTCTTTTTTGCCTCCTGCTCCAGATCTTCCGTGGTAAGACACAGGACATGGGCGCCTCTCGCCTTTACCTCCTTGATATTTGCCATGGTCTTTTCAAACAGCGGTGCCACAGTGGCGATCGCCAACACCAGGGTGCCGGACTCAATCAGTGAGATGGGGCCGTGCTTCAGCTCACCTGCGGCGTAGGCCTCAGAGTGGATGTAAGCAATCTCTTTCAGTTTCAGGCTGCCCTCCAGACAGGTGGCACTGTCCAGGTTGCGCCCGATGAAGAATGCGTCACGGTGGTCAAAGAGAGTGGAAGCATAGTACTGAATCTGTGCGATCCGCTCCTCACTGAGACAGGCCTGAATTTGCTCGGGAAGGGTGTAGAGGGCATTGCATGCTGCCTGAATTTCCTCCTGGGCCATGGTTTCCAGTACCTCTGCCAGATACAGCGTGATCAGGTATATGGTAGCGAGCTGGGTGGAGTAGGCCTTTGTGGTGGCCACGGCGATTTCCGGTCCTGCCCAGGTGTAGAGCACCTGATCGGCGGCCTTGGCAATGGCACTGCCTACCACATTGACAATGGCCAGAGTTTTGGCCTTTTGCGCCTTGGCTTCCCGGAGGGCAGCCAGTGTATCGGCGGTCTCGCCGGACTGACTGATAAACAGGCACAGGGTATTTTCATCCAGAATGGGATCTGCATATCGGAATTCCGAGGCAACAATGGGTTCGGTGGGGATTTTGCAGCTCTTTTCCAGAATATATTTGGCCACACAACCCACATAATAAGAAGAACCACAGGCAATAATGTAGATCCTGCGTATTTTTTTCAGCACACTGGGAGAGAACTGAATCTCATCCAGCACCACATGATGATTTTGAATCCGGGGGTGGATGGTATCACGCAGGACATTTGGCTGGTCATAAATTTCCTTCAGCATGAAATGGGGGAATCCACCCCGCTCAGCGGCAGACAGCTCCCAAGTGATGGTTTCCGGAACTCTGCGGACAGGCTCTCCCAGTGCATTGTAGAAGGAGACAGAATTGGCGGTAAAAACAGCCATATCACCATCTTCCAGATAGGCCACTTTCCGGGTGTGCTTCAAGATGGCGGGCACATCGGAGGCAATGAAATACTCCTGATCTCCGAAGCCGAAAATCAGAGGGGAGTCTTTTTTCACCGCAATCATCTGCCGGGGAAATTCTCTGCACAAGATACCCAGGGCATAGCTGCCTTCCAGCCTGCGAATGGCCTGCCGCACGGCCTCCAGCAGATCATGGTGCTCCCGGTAGTGCATTGCAATCAGGTTTGAAATGACCTCGGTATCTGTGTCCGAATGGAAATGACAGCCTTTGGAGGTCAGCATCTCCTTTAATTCAATATAGTTTTCAATAATGCCGTTGTGCACCACGGCAATGACACCGTCATCGGATAAATGGGGGTGGGAGTTCTGGTCTGAGGGAGCGCCGTGAGTGGCCCACCGGGTATGGCCAATGCCAATAACGCCGGGAAGCTTCCTGCCATCGTCTGTCTTGTCACGCAGGGCCTGAAGGCGGCCTTTGGTCTTCATGGCTTCCAGCCCCATGGGGCCGTGTACACAGATACCGGCAGAGTCATAGCCGCGATATTCCAGCTTGGAAAGGCCATCCAACAGAATCGGCGCTGCCTGTCGCTGGCCAACATATCCAACGATTCCACACATAGAAAAAACCTCCAACATAATAGAATAGGAATTTGAGCCCAATTCATTACCTGCATTATACTATTCGGTTGGTGCAAAAATCAATCATTATTTTATGAAATTTTCCACAAAAATTTTGACATTATTACAATGGGCAGTCCTGCCGTTTGGCGGGACTGCCCGAAAAATGGATTTATTCATAGGAACCCAGCTGCCAGAAGGCCACTGCACTGGCTGCGGCGACATTCAGAGAGTCCACATGATGGGTCATAGGGATCATAACGGTGTAGTCGCATCGTGCAATGGTTTCGGAGGCAAGACCATCCCCTTCGGTGCCCAAGACAATGGCCAGCTGCTCTGCCCGGGTCAGGCGGGGGTCACGAAGGGAAAGGGAGTCCTCCTTCAGGGCCATAGCAGCCGTCTGAAAGCCTAAACTGCGGAGACACTGCTGCCAGTCGGGTCCAACATAGGTCCAGGGCACCTGAAATACGGTGCCCATACTCACCCGGATGGCCCGCCTGTAGAGGGGGTTGGTGCAGCAGTCGGTCAGAAGAACGGCGTCCATGTTGAGAGCTGCGGCAGAACGGAAGATGGCTCCTACATTGGTAGGGTTCATTATATTTTCCAGCACGGCAACCCGGCGTACTCCGGCACAGATGGAGTCCATGGTGGGCAGGGGCTTTCTGCGCATGGCGCACAAGATGCCTCTCGTCAGCTGAAAACCGGTCAGTTGGGTAAGAACATCAAAAGGAGCGGTATAAACCGGGATGCTGCTGCATCGGTCCAGAATCCCGGCAGCCTGTCCCTGCAATTCGTTGGAGGCTGCCAGAAGGGAGACGGGCTCATAGCCCGCATCCAGAGCCCGGGCAATGACCTTGGGGCTTTCTGCGATAAAGATCCCCTCCTGTGGATTCTCCCGATTCAGAAGCTGCACCTCAGAGCGCCGGGCATAGATGTCCAGCTCGGGTGCGGAAAAGTCGGTAATTTCTCGAATATCGGCCATAGATGCTACCTCCTGGGATCAAAGTCAGGGCTTTCGGTTTCTTTTTCTGCGCCTGCCGTCTGCAACGGCCACCACGGTTCCGGGAATCCTGGGGTCGGAGCGAAGGCCGCGGGGCTTAGGAACGGAGACCGCTGCGGGCTTCTGCGCAGGAGCAGGAATCTGCCGGACGGTGGGAGACGCCGGATTCTGGGAATTCGGCTTGCGCAGGGGCCGCTGGTTTCGTTGCTGCCTGGGAGTCGGTTCAAAGATTTCCATGGGCCAGGGATGCTGTTTGATCTCCGGTATGGATTTTCCAATCAGCTTTTCGATGTCTTTGAGGTAGGCAAGCTCGTCGAAGTTACAAAAACTGATGGCAATGCCTGAGTGCCCGGCCCGACCGGTCCGGCCGATGCGGTGCACATAAGTTTCCGGCACATTGGGAAGCTCATAGTTGATGACGCAGGGCAGCTCATTCACATCGATTCCACGGGCGGCAATGTCGGTTGCCACCAGCACCCGAATGTCACGGGATTTAAACCGCTCCAGCGCAGTCACCCGGGCGGACTGACTTTTATTGCCGTGAATGGCCATGGCAGGGATCCCGGACCGGGTAAGAGTGTCCGCCACTCGATTGGCGCCGTGTTTGGTATTGGTGAAAACCAACACACTGGGGTAGCTGTTTTCTGTGAGAATGTCATGCAGCAGAAGTTTTTTGTTCCCTTTATCGATTTTGTAGACTTGCTGGGAAATGGTATCCACCGTAGAAGACTGGGGCGCCACCTCTACACGGATGGGATCGTGAAGAATGGTCTTGGACAGTGCGGTGATTTCCTGAGGCATGGTGGCAGAAAAAAGGAGGGTCTGCCGCTTCTGAGGAAGTCTGGCAATGACCTTCCGAACATCGTGAATAAAGCCCATGTCCAGCATCCGATCGGCTTCATCCAGCACAAAAATTTCCAGTCGGCTCAGATCGATGTGGCCTTGATTGCACAGGTCGTTCAGCCGGCCCGGGGTGGCAATCAGTACATCCACGCCTCTTTGCAGGGCCTGCACCTGGGGAGCTTGCCCCACACCGCCGAAGATTACTGTGCTTCTGACCGGCAGAAAGGCACCATAGGAGCGGAAATTCTCCTGGATCTGCAAAGCCAGTTCCCGGGTAGGAGTTAAAATCAAGGCACGGATGGGGCGGTGATCTTTTGTAATTTTCCCGGAGAGCCGCTGTAAAATGGGAATGGAAAAAGCGGCGGTTTTCCCTGTTCCTGTCTGGGCGCAGCCAATGAGGTCCCGACCCTGCGCCACGGGGCCGATGGCAGCAGCCTGAATGGGAGTGGGGGCGGTATAGCCCATCTTCTGTACGGCCTGAAGAAGCTCAGGCAATAGATTGAGTGATTGAAATGTCATAGATAATCCTTGCTATGTAAATTTGCCATAGGCATTTCTACAGTATACACTACATTTTTAGGAATTGCAAACAAAACTGGGAAGAATTCCGGTTAGTCGTTGCACAAACGGGAAAAACATGATATGATATGGGAATTAAATTGGATTTTTACGCCTATGATTATTTTATAACAAAGGAAGCTTACGCCATGTATGAATTGATTAACGATAAGACCCTGGCAGAGTATGAGGCATTTATTGCAGGCCACCCCAAGGGGCATTTTGCCCAGTCCAGTCTCTGGGGCAAGCAGAAGGCAGCCTGGACCTGGCGGGCCGTTGCGGTCCGTGGGGAGGATGGAAAGATCAAAGGCTCCATGGCATTTCTGATCCGCAGAATGCCCATTTTCCGGGCCAGTATGCTCTATGCCTGCCGGGGGCCTGTGTGCGATCTGGATGACCGGCAGACCATGGAGGAGTTGGTGAAGGGCGCAAAGGCCCTTGCAAAGGAGTACCACGGCTATGTCATCAAGGTAGATCCCGATGTGCCTGTGGAAAATCAGGCCTTCCGGCAGATGCTGGAGTCCTTTGGTTTCCGGATTATGCAGGAAGGAAAGAACTTTGAAGGAATCCAGCCCAAGTTTGTTTTCCGCATGAATGTGGAGAACAAAACCGAGGAAGAAATGCTGGCCTCCTTCCACCAGAAGCACCGCTATAATATCCGTCTTGCCACCAAAAAGGGGGTAGAGGTGAAAATCTGCGGGCAGGAGATGGTGCATGACTTTACCCAGATCATGATTGAGACCGGTATGCGTGACAACTTTGTGACCCGGAATGAGGAGTATTTTTCCAACATTCTGAAGAATCTGGGAGAACACGCCCGGCTGTACATGGCCTTTTATGAAGGAAAGCCCATTGCGGGCACCCTGGCCATCTGGTTTGGAGACAAGGTGTGGTATCTGTACGGCGCCTCCTCCAACAGCCACCGGAATCTGATGCCCAACTATCTTTTGCAGTGGAATATGATTCAGTGGGCACTGGAAAAGAAATGCAGGATCTATGACTTCCGTGGTGTTTCCGGCGATTTGGATGAGAGCAATCCCCTGTACGGTCTGTACAAGTTCAAGAAGGGCTTCAACGGTGATTTCACGGAGTTTGTAGGCGAATTTGACCTGATTCTCAGCAAGCCTCTGTATGTGATGATCGACAAAGCCACCAAGATCTATCAGCATCGGAATGTCCTCAAGTACCGCCGTGAGAACAAGGACAAGGCACCGGAAGAAAAGAAAGCAGAGTAAGTCCCGAGGGAGAAGCTATGAAAACCTATATTGTAGAAACAAAGAATATCATTCACAATGTTCAGGTTTTAAAACAGAAGGCAGGCAAGGCTACCATCTGGGGCGTTGTGAAGGGCAACGGATACGGCTTGGGGGCGGCAAGACTGGCCCGGGTGCTCTATGAAGAGGGAATCACCCACTTTGCTGTTACGGCGCTGGAAGAGGCCGCAGCCCTGCGGGAAGAACAGCGGGAGGACATGCAGATTCTCATGCTTCGGGAAACCTCCGACCCTCAGGAGCTGGAGCAGCTGCTGAATTTGGATGTAATTTGCACGGTTGGCTCTGTGGAGGCCGCCGAGGCTGTCAATGCCGCAGCCCTGCGAATGGAGAAGAAGGCCCGGGTCCATGTGAAGCTGGATACGGGAATGGGGCGGTATGGATTTCTGCCCCGGCAGATAGAACAGGCCAAAGAGCTGTGGAAGTACGAAACGATCCAAATCGAGGGGGTCTTTACCCACTTTTATCGAGGCGGCAACGAAAAAGTCAGAAACCGGCAATTTGAAGCCTTCCAGGCCATGGTGACGGAACTCAGACAGGCGGGATGTCAGGTGGGGATGGTCCATTGCTGCAACTCCCTGGCTTTTTGGTATGGACCGCAGATGCATCTGGACGCGGTGCGCCTGGGCTCCTGCCTTTTGGGTCGTGTGTGCTATGCACAGGAGGCCGGACTCATGCGGGTTGGTTATGTAAAGGCCGATGTGGAGGCGCTGCGAACCCTTCCCAAGGGGCATAATGTGGGCTATGGCGGCGACTGCCAGGTGAAACGGGAGACGAAGATCGCTGTAATCGGCGTGGGGTATCTGCACGGATTTTCCGTGGAGCGGGGCTATGATGTATTCCGCCCCCGGGATTGCATCCATTCCATGGCCCGATACCTCAAATATCTGCTGAAGCGCCATTGCCTGACGGTGGAGATCAACGGAAAGACCTGCCCGGTTTTGGGGCATGTGGGGATGGTGAATCTCATTGCGGATGTGACGGACATTCCGTGTGCCCTGCATGATCCTGTGGTGGTACAGGTCAATCCTCTGGACCTGAAGGCCATGGAGGTGCAGTTCCAATGAAAAAAACGATCACGGCTCTGCTCCTGCTGCTGTCGCTGGTGCTGTCTGCCTGCTCCATGACACCGGAGAAGGTGAGCCGTGCGGTTGGCCAGCTGACAGGGCAGACAGAACGGGCGCCCACCTTTCGGGAGATGGTCTATACCCGTCCTGACATGGATGCGCTTAAGGGAACAGAAAAAGAGATTTGCAGTGAAAGCCTGACACAGACTGACCCTCAGGTGCTGCTGGAAACGTTGTCCTTTTACTACAACCAGGTTAAGCACTGTCAGACCATGTACCATTTGGCGGACATCCGGCACAGCCTGGACCTGTCCGACCAGTATTACAAAGAAGAGTATGAATTTTGTGCGCAGGCCATGAACCAGATAAGCGAGAGTACGGACACTGTAGGCCGTGCGCTGGCCCAGTCTCCCCTGCGCAAGGAGCTGGAAGCGGAGTTCTTTGGAGACGGATTTTTTGACCAGTACTTAGACGACCAGGGACAGGCCGCAGAGTCTGTCTGGTCTGAGACACTTTTAAAACTCCTGGAAGAAGAGACCCGGCTGGAGGCAAACTATTATGATGTTCTGAGCACGCTTGCCCAGAATCAGACAGATCCGGACTACACCCGGAAGCTGGCAGAGGCATTGGCGCCCATCTATGCGGAGCTAGTTCAGGTGCGGCAGGCCATGGCCCGGGAGACAGGGTATGCCGACTATGAATCCTTTGCCTGGGACTGGTTTTACCATCGGGACTATACCCCCCGGGAGGCAGAGGCCTATGTTTCTTCCATACAGGAAAATCTGGTCCCTCTGTATTTACAGCTGTGGAATTCTGACTTTTTAGAGAAAGCCTATTCCAAAACCGTGTCCCAGCAGCAGGTCCAGAGCTATGTGAAGTCTGCTGCGGAGCATATGGGAGGGATTGCGGAGAAAGCCTGGCAGGTTTTGGCCGATCAGGAGCTGTTCGATCTCTCTGCCGGAGAAAACAAGTATGCAGGCTCCTTTGAGCTGTATCTGGCAAGTTATGAGGTGCCGTTTATTTTCTTTTATCCATATGGAGATATTACGGATTACATAGGGTTTTCCCATGAGTTCGGTCATTTTATCAATGACTATATGACCCAGGAGAGCTATCTATCCATAGACAATGCGGAAGTCCTGTCTCAGGCGATGGAGTATCTGGCGACCTCCTATTCAAAGGATACCAGCGGATCTACACTGAAAACCCTGCAAAAGATGGTGCTGGCCAATAGCCTGTCCACTTATATCGATCAGGCAGCCTATCACAGATTTGAGAGCCGTGTTTACAAGCTTACAAAAGAAGAGCTGACCTTGGAAAATCTCAATGCCATATATGCTGCAGTGATGAAGGACTTTGGCGTGGAGACAGGGGAGGGAATGCAGACTGGTTGGGCAGAAGTTCCTCACTTTTTCACAGAGCCCTTTTATGTCCTGAGCTATGTGGTGTCCAATGACATTGCCATGCAGATCTATGAGAAGGAGCTGGAGACGGGAGGAGACGGCTTGGAGCTGTTTGATGCCCTGTCCATGCAGTGGGAAGATGAGGAATTTGGTGATCTTCTCAGCGGCGCCGGGATCGTCAGCCCCTTTGAGCCACAGCGTATGGATGATCTGAAAACCTGCTTCCAGACCAAACTGATCGATCAGCTCGATTAAAACAGAAAGAACCACCCTTACTCGCGAACGGAGCCGTTCGCAGTAAGGGTGGATTTTGAATGATTCCGTTACCAAAACCGTTTGGCAGCCCGGTACATGGTCCACTTGTGACTCAGGAAAACCCCGGCGCCCAGCAGAAGGAAAAGGAAGGAAACCCAAGGGGAACAATCTGGCAGGACCTGTCCCAGAATATAACCCCCTGCCGCAAGAAGAAGCAGAATTCCCCAGGCCAGAAGCCGGGTACGCAGCATCTGAAGGTAGCCCTCAGGCTTTCGACATGAGCCGGGATGTTTTCCCCGGGGGTAGAGATATGGATTGGGGAGCAGCTGCGTCCAGTACTGGGCCTGGACCCACAGAATCAGGGCATACAGCCCGCTTGCAACAAAACAAAGGGTCAGCAGAATATCGAAAGCCATATTCATAGCAAAAATCCTCTCTGCCCAGAGGGCCTATTTTGTTCATTATACCAGTTGCGGAGAACAAATGCAAGAACCACTTGTAAATGGAAGAAATTCGTGGTAAACTAAGGTGGTTTGGAGTGAAATCCGTTATTTTTCAGCCAGAGCCCCCTAGGGATTCCGGCTTTTTCTATGGCATTTCCCCCCGATTTAGTAGGGACAAATTTATGGAGGAATGAACGATGCCTACATTGCAAGAAGAAATCAGCCGCCGTCGGACCTTTGCGATTATCTCTCACCCCGACGCCGGTAAAACCACGCTGACCGAAAAGTTCCTGCTTTACGGCGGCGCCATTGCCCAGGCCGGTGTAGTCAAGGGCAAAAAAAATCGTCGTGCCGCTGTGTCTGACTGGATGGAAATTGAGAAGCAGAGAGGAATCTCTGTGACTTCCTCCGTGATGCAGTTCCAGTGGGGCGGCTGCTGCATTAACATCCTGGATACCCCGGGTCACCAGGACTTTTCCGAGGACACCTACCGTACCCTGATGGCAGCGGACTCTGCCGTCATGGTCATTGACGGAAGTAAGGGTGTTGAGGCCCAGACCAGAAAGCTGTTTAAGGTCTGCGCCATGCGCCACATTCCGATTTTCACATTTATCAACAAGATGGACCGAGAGTCCAGGGACCCCTTTGACCTCCTGGAAGAGCTGGAGCAGGAACTGGGGATCGAGACCTATGCAATGAACTGGCCCATCGGCTCCGGCAAGGAATTTCAGGGTGTCTATGACCGCCGGGGCAGTCAGCTCCTCTTTTTCTCCTCCGGTGCCGCCGGCAGAAATCGGGCAGGAAAAGAAGAGATTGACCTCTATGATCCCAAGGTTGCGGAGATTTTGGGAGACGAAAAGAAATATCGTCAGCTGGTAGACGATGTGGAGCTTCTGGGCGCGGGACGGGACTTCGATTTGGAAGAAGTCCGGCACGGCCGTTTGAGCCCTGTGTTCTTTGGCTCTGCCCTGACCAACTTCGGCGTAGAGCCTTTCTTGGAGGAATTCCTGAAGATGACCCCGCCTCCGCTGTCCCGGACTGCGGACTGCGGCGTGGTGGACGCATTCGATCCCAGCTTCTCTGCTTTCGTTTTTAAAATTCAGGCCAACATGAATAAGGCACACCGGGACCGGTTGGCATTTCTGCGAATCTGCTCCGGCAAGTACGAGCGGGATGCGGAAGTGTACCATGTTCAGGGGGGCAGAAAGATGCGTCTGAGCCAGCCGCAGCAGATGATGGCTGCGGAGCGTGAAATCGTGGAAGAGGCCTATGCGGGAGATATTATTGGTGTCTTTGACCCCGGCATTTTCTCCATTGGCGATACGGTTACCGCACCCGGCAAAAAGTTCAAGTTTGCGGGGATTCCCACCTTTGCGCCGGAGCATTTCGCCCGGGTTTCTGCGAAGGATTCCATGAAGCGCAAGCAGTTTGTGAAGGGAACCGAGCAGATTGCGCAGGAAGGTGCCATTCAGATTTTTAAGGTGCCCAATTCCGGTATGGAAGAAGTTATTGTAGGCGTGGTGGGCGTTTTGCAGTTTGAAGTGTTCCAGTATCGTATGAAGAACGAATACGGTGTGGATCTGCGGATGGAGTATCTGCCCTATGAAGAACTGAGGCTCATCGACAGCTACCCGGGAGACCTCCAGGATTTGAACCTGGGCTCCGATGCAGAGCTGTTGGAGGATTATCGTGGCAGAAGTCTGCTGGTCTTTACCAGCTATTGGGCCATTGACTTCACCTGCCGCCGCAATCCCGGCCTGGAACTGTCTGAAATCACAGTGGAACAAGGAGAAGAATAATCATTGGAAGCTGTTGCGTAATGCGGCAGCTTCCTTTTTGTCAGCGAATGTTTTCAAAAAAGAAAAGGAGCTGCCGCAAGTGAAACGGGCAGCTCCTGTATACACGAAGCGGTGGTGCTTTACCGGGCAGCCAGGACCTTTGCCACCTGAATCATGGCCTGAGTCACCTGCTCCAGAGGCATTTCTGTCTCGGGGGGGACATGAATGAAGCCGGCAGGAATTGTTCTGGGAGTGGCCCAGCTCAGAAGATGGTAGAGAATGCAGTTGCAGACATAGCTTCCTGCGCTCAGGGACAAGTCGGCAGGAATCTGCGCCTGGTCCAGCGCCTTTAAAATCTTTTCCACAGGCAAGGTGGAAAAATAGGCGTCAGGCCCTCCGGGAATCAGAGTCTGGTGCACGGGCCGGAAGCCGGCGTTGTCGGGGATTCTGGCATGGGCGAAGTTGATTCCCACCTTTTCCGGCGTGATTTTCTTCCGGTCAGCAGCCAGCCCCAGGCACACCACGCAGTCGGGCTGATGGGTCTCCAGAAGGGCCCGCAAAGCCTGGGGAGCAGCCTGGAATACTACGGGGAGCTCAGCGGTGACAATGGTGGCGCCGTCTATGGTTTGGGGCATATTTTTCAGACAGTCATAGGATGGATTGGTAGGCCCTCCGTTAAAGGGCATAAAGCCGGTAAACAAAATTTTCATAGGGAACTCCTCCTTCAAAGAATGAAAAATCCCCGCCCTGTGCGCGGTTCGGTGCCGGGTCACAGAGACGGGGGATTTAGAAGTTAGACGGTCACTTTGCGGATGATGCCCATGGGGGTCTGCTGGTCATCCTGGCCCAGGGGGTTGTCCTTCAGGATCCGGGCATAGAGATGCTTGTCCAGAGCCTTGGAGGAGGTGCCCAGAATCTGGCCTTCCAGGTCGTTAATGTCCACGATGCAGGTATCAAAGCCGATGCGTTCTTTGATTTCGGCAGCAACCTTGTCGGGCTTCACGGGACCCAGAACCACATAGTGGTTATAAGGAGGAATGGTGTTGTGGCAGGGGCCGTCGATAGAGCGTGCCTTATAGCCTGCTACAGAGTAGAACCAGCCCTTCTTCTTAAAGAGCTTCTTGCCGATGACGGATACGGCGGCTGCGAAGAGGATGCGCAGAACGCCGCATTCCTGCAGGGCACACTCCATGGTTTCAGGCATACCCAACCCGATGCCGTGGGGCGTTTTGGTCACATACTTGCTCAGAGTGTAGGCCAGCTTCCGGGGCTTGATGTCCTCCAGAGGAATGGCGCGGTCCTGGGTGCAGGCCACGATCTTCTCAGAAATAAAAAGCACATCACCGGGCTGCAGCTGGGGCTTGCCGTACTTTTCTGCGACATCGCAGATGTTATCATCCTTGGTAATGAGATGGGTGGTGATGGGCAGGCGCAGATACTGCACGCCATCTACCTCAATCATTCCTTTTTTGCCCTCATTGGGCCGTAATTCTGCCATAGATACTCCTTTCTTGCTCAGGCCATTTCCATGGCCAGGGGGCGGCCGCCCAGAATGTGGAAATGCAGGTGGGGCACGGTCTGACCGGCGTCAGGGCCGCAGTTGCTGACCACACGGAAGCCGCCGGCCAAATCCTTGCCCAGCTGGGCGATGACTTCAAAGCAGTGGGCCACCACGCCGGAATTTTCGGCGGTGATGGCAGCGGCACTGTCAATATGCGTTTTTGGGATGACCAGGATGTGGACCGGGGCCTGGGGGTTGATATCCCGGAAGGCCAGGACGGTCTCGTCCTCATAAACCTTCTGGGAGGGGATGTCGCCGGAGACAATCTTGCAGAAAAGACAATCAGACATAGATGATTCCTCCCGTATTAAATGGATAGTGACTGCCAATATTATAACACAAACGGTCATTTTTGCAATAGTTTCCCCAAGAAAGGCGGGCAGAATCCCGATTTCAGAAAAATTAACCCTTTTGTTACAACTAATATACAATAATTTGGTAAAATAAACAAAACAGAGAAAGGGGTGGGACCATGCAGGAATCTTCCGCCAATGCGATGACCTCCCTTGGGCAGGAGGAACTGATTCATTTTGCTGCCCGATATCAGCAGCTCATGCTGCTCTATGAAGGGGGCATCAAGCAAATTACCACCAAACTGGATATTTTGAACCGAGAGCACCGGGTCCGTGGAATGCGTACCCCCATCGAAACAGTGAAATCACGGCTCAAAACCCCGAAAAGCATTGCACAAAAGCTGTCTCGCAGAGGCATTGCGTTATCCATCGACTCCATTGTGGACAACCTTAACGATGTGGCAGGGGTCCGGGTGATTTGCCCTTATATCTCCGATATTTATTCCGTTCGGGATATGCTGCTGTCTCAGGCAGATATCCGGCTGTACCAGGAGAAGGACTATATTAAAAATCCGAAGCCAAACGGTTATAGAAGCCTGCATTTGGTGGTTGAGGTGCCAGTATATCTGTCAGACTCCCGGCAAATGGTCCGAGTGGAGATCCAGATTCGCACCATAGCCATGGATTTTTGGGCCAGCTTGGAGCATGAAATCCACTATAAGACAGATGCAGAAGAGATTCCGGCAGGAATCGTGCAGGAGCTGTCTCAGTGTGCCGATATTATTGCGCAGACGGACAGCCGTATGGAGGCCATTGCCGTCCGATTGCATCAGGTAGCCCCGGAGCAGAGCGCAGTGCTGGATCTATAGCACCATAGAAAAGAGTGAATATGTTTTCTATAAATAATACCCCCAACAAAAGCTGGGGGTATTATTTGTGCAGACACAATGGAATATTTGTAGTATAATGGAGATCGTAGAAAGGATGGTGTATGATATGGCTGACTGGATGGAACGGATGAAGGCATTGTTTCGCAAAAAGCAGAGAATATCGGAGCAGCCCAAGCCCATGGAGCTTCTGGAGCAAATGGGGTATGCAGTAGAGGAGCAGGAAGATGGTGCCCTGGCCATTCGAAAAGAAGGACGGGTCATGCTGCTGAATTATGAACCCAGTACAAGGGCCAAGCTCCGTTATCGGCAGGAGCGTCCCTATTTGGTGCTGTTTTCCTATACCAATGGGTCCTATTTTGTGAATGACAGCAATGAAACCGGCTATGTGGCGCTGTTGGAACAGCTTTCCAGAGTTCGCAATGCCCCGGCGCTTTTGGAGGCTGCAACAGCATTTTTAAAGACCCGGGAAACAGTGCAGGAATAAAAAGACGGCTGCCTTACCGATTCGGATGAGGCAGCCGTTTTGAATGCAATGTCAATCAGTCAGCGATGCGGGTCATAACCAGGGGATCCTGAAGAGGATTGTCGGAAGACTGCAAGGTCAATGTATCGCCTTCCAAAGTAAAGGTGATGACTTCCTCGGCAGAGGAGGAAGGGTTGGACAGATGCAGAGAGCCGCCTTCTACATAGTAGGTGCCGCTGTCCTCGGGGGTGCTGGCGGACAGCGCTTCAACAGAGAGGGTTTGCGCAATCAGCTCATCTACATATTCTTCCACGGTCTTGCCGTACTGGCTCTGCATGGCTTCGTTTGCCTGATCTTTGTCAAGATTTTTGTCGGCAAACTGCTTGTACATAAGCTCGCAGGTATAGGTAGAGAGGGATTTGCTGAACTCTTCGATATTGGCATTGGTCTTGTCCCAATCCACGGTGATGAACCATGTTGCATCCTCAGACAGGGTGTAGAGCATCTGGATATTCAGAGGAGTTTCAAAGCCCTCCAGGTTGAAGGTTTCTGCGGGAATGGTGTACTGGAACTGCCAGACACCAATGACAGGAGCTGCCTGTGCAGCGTCAAAAGAAGCATTGGGTTCAGATGCGGAGGGGGCGGTTTTGTCGGTAGCCGGAGCGGTAGTTGCAGTAGTTGCAGCAGTGGTTGCTGCGGTTGTCTCGGCAGTATCTTTTGAAGAGCCGCAGGCAGTCATAGCCAGGACCAACCCCAGAGACAGCGCAATTAAAATCAGCTTTTTCATATGTTCCTCCATGTTGTTTTTAATAGCAATGTGACATTCGCCACCGGACATTGTAGCAGAGGACATACGCAAAGTCAATATAAGTAAAAACTTCTTTGCCAACAATAGATAAATTTTACCATTGGCAGATCATTGAAGGGAGTAAAAAAGAATTGAAAAAATTTAAAAATAGGGCTTGCATTTTTACAAAACTGTGGTATAATGAATCTCGTCCTGAACGGAGGCTTAGCTCAGCTGGTTAGAGCGCTTGCTTCACACGCAAGAGGTCACTGGTTCGAGTCCAGTAGTCTCCACCAAACTTAAAAAGCGAACCCCTTCTAATTAAGGAAGGGGTTTGTTTTTTTTATCCTCATGGGCATCTCCTTGAGTTCTTTCCGAGTTTTTTGTTTTCCAGTTTTCATACTTCATCAGAGAACCAAAAGACAGATTTCCATGGCGAGACTTTCTGCGATTCCTTAGAGCATATACAGCTATCTGGATTCATGCATGCCCGGTTTTGCTCTTCAAAACGGAAGATCCCCGGTCTGCGGCTTCTCGGTCATGGGATGCGATAAAAAATTTTCAAGAATTTTACACTTTGTGCACATAAATTTACTGGATTTTTTTGCTGTGTTTGGTTATAATAGATATCTGCATCCCGAAGAGGTGTTAGTATTGAAAATGAGGTGATCGGATATGTATGCCGAAATGAAAGCTGCTGTAATTCCCACTGAGGTGCCGGCCTCCCGCCGTGATGCTGTGGAGAAAATCGTAGAGCTGGCCAACTTGCGGCCTGGTCTGCAAGTGCTGGATGTAGCTTGCGGAAACGGAGAATTATTTCCGCTATACTTAGCAAAAAAGGTTGCCGGCATTACCGGTGTAGATTATTCTGCAGAAAAACTGGCAGAAGGAAAGAAAAAATTCACAATGCCGGAAGTCCATATGATCCGCGCAGACATTCGAGCCTGTAAATTTGACCATGGCTTTGATCGCTGCCTCCTGGTGGACGCTCTGCCGGAGTTCAAAGATCTGGGGCAGCTGATCCCGCGGCTTGCCGATTTTGTAAAGCCCGGCGGTCGGCTCATGCTGGCCCATAGCACTGGGAAGCCGGAACAGGTTATGAGTGCCCAGGAGCTGGGACAGCGTCTGGCCCCCTGGTTTGTGGTGGATCTGTGTACAGATGAAGGAATGTATCTGGTTTCTGCTGTGAGAAATGACATTCCGGTTCCCACCGCTGTTCCCGGTACGGATAAGAAGTAAACCGCAAAAAGGTCGGAAAAATTGAAATGAGGGCATGCATAAGCGTTGTTATGCGTGCCCTCATTTTGTATAATAAGCAGTCTGCTTCCCAAAGAAGCCCTGCGCGCAGATATCCGGGAATAGCAAAAGTCTGCGTACACAAAATGCATACGCAGACCCTGTGCTGGTGCCGGTGACCGGGATCGAACCGGTACGCTTTTTACGGCGAGGGATTTTAAGTCCCTTGTGTCTGCCTGTTCCACCACACCGACATCATCTGTATCATTTTAACATCTTTTTATGAATCCGTCAAGCCACTTCAAGGACAAAAACACCGGACAGCGTATCTCATGGTCATTGCCTGTCAGTTTTTTTTATGATACAATGGACAAAAAACAGAAAGGGTGGATGATGTGAGCAAAGCTGATGAAATTTACCGGGCAACATGCCTGGATATCTTAGAAAACGGTGTCTGGGACACCGATCAGGAAGTACGCCCCCGGTGGGAGGATGGAACCCCTGCCCATACAGTGAAGAAATTTGGAGTGGTGAACCGCTACGATCTGCGGGAAGAATTTCCCGTCATGACACTGCGGCGTACCGCTTTCCAAAGCTGCGTGGATGAACTGCTGTGGATATGGCAGAAAAAATCCAACAATGTGAAGGATCTGAGCAGTCATATCTGGGACAGTTGGGCGGATGAGTCCGGCTCGATTGGCAAGGCCTATGGCTACCAGCTGGGGAAAAAATATCAGTTTCCGGAAGGAGAGTTCGATCAGGTGGACCGGGTCCTGTACGACCTGAAGCACAATCCGGCTTCCCGGCGGATTCTCACCAACTTGTATAATTTTGAAGATCTGCACGAAATGCATCTGTATCCCTGCGCTTATTCCATGACCTTCAATGTTTCCGGAAATACCCTCAATGCCATACTGAACCAGCGTTCTCAGGACATGCTGACGGCCAATAACTGGAATGTGTGTCAGTATGCCGTTTTGCTTCATATGATGGCAAAGGTTTCCGGCTTTGAGGCAGGGGAATTGGTGCATGTGATTGCGGACTGTCACATTTATGATCGTCATGTGCCTCTGGTCAAAAAGATGCTGGAGCAGCCCGGTTTTTCTGCACCGAAGTTTGTGATGGAAGAAAAAGATAACTTTTATGACTATTGTGCCAAGGATTTTCGGCTGGAGGGGTATGAATTCTGCCCCTTTGGGGAAAAGATTCCTGTGGCCATTTGAGGAATGACCATGGAAGCCATTGTTGCAGTTTATGAAGATTGGGGAATTGGAGCCAACGGCACCCAGCCTCTGGCCCTGTCCGCTGACCGGAAATATTTCCGGCAGATGACAAAAGGAGCCTGCGTCATTGTGGGAAGTCGTACATTGCAGGATTTTCCAGGAGGAAAGCCACTGCCCAATCGGGTCAATATTGTGCTGAGCCGTAGGCAAGACCCTGTTGCGGGAGCGCTCCTTGCCCATAGCCCGGAACAGGCCCTGGCCTTGGCTCAGGGGAAAACCATGGTCATTGGAGGGGCGTCAGTCTATGAACAGATGCTGCCTTACTGTGATACGGTCTATGTGACCAAGGTGGGGACAAGCCCAAAATCTGATGTATTTTTTCACAATCTGGACCAAGACCCCCAATGGATTTGTGAAGATCCGGGAGAAGAGCAGTGGGAAGGTGGGATTTCCTACCGTTTTTGCGTATACCGCCGCAAGAGATAAGGAGACAATATGGCAAAACATTTTTCACCAGAGACGGTGGATTTTCTCTGGGGCATTCGGCTGAATAACGAACGCACTTGGTTTGAGGCACACAAGCAGGAGTATGTGGAGCATTTATATGAACCTATGAAGGCCCTGGGGCAGGCAGTCTATCCCTATTTCAAAGAGATCCCCGGGGTGGAGCTGAAGGTTTCCCGCATCTATCGGGATGCCAGACTGCATCCGCCGGTTCCTTACAAGGAAACGTTGTGGTTTAGCATCCGCAGGCCTGTGGATTCCTGGTCGCGGCACCCTACCTTGTATTTTCAAATGTCCCCTGAGGGAGGAAGCTTTGGTTTTTTACTCTGGCAGCCTAAAATCGATGCCATGGAACAGTTTCGGAAAACCATTGCAGAAAAGCCGGAACCATTTATCAATCTGGTGAGGCAGGCCCAGGAAAAAACAGGGCTCATTTTGGAAGGAGAATCCTATAAGCGGCCCAAGCCATGCCCCCAAAAGGAACTGGAGCCATATTTCTCCTGGCGGGGAAAACTGGAAGCCAGTGAATCTCTGGAACCGGGGCCTCAGCTGTTTGACCCGGATTTGGGCAATTATATCGGGCCGAAGCTGGCGGCCTGGTATCCTGTGTGCGAATATTTCTATAGATTTACAATGCAATCATAAGAAATCATTCCCATTTTTACAAAATTTAAGAACAGGAGCCACGAAATGCATTGCATTTGTGTGGCTCCTGCTTTTTTGCTGTACACAACGGGAAAAAAACCATGTTTTTCTAATTGATTTCCGAATGGATTTCGCTTGAATCCGACATATTAGTTATGCGGAGGAAACGAAGCGGAAAGGAAGATGGAAAGTGAAAAAAGTGATGATTCGTGCAGTCACATTGATGTTGCTTATAAGTCTGCTGGCGGTGCCTGCATTTGCGGCACAGGTGTTAGTGCCTGTGGGAAAAGCAGTGGGGTTGGAGCTGGAAGGAGAAGGGCTTTTTGTGGCAGAAATTGACAAAACATTGGGCAAGCAGGCCAAAAAGGCAGGACTTCAGGAAGGAGACCTGATTGTAAAAGTGGACGGCCAAAAGGTGGCGGACGCTCAAACCCTGCGGGATTTGGTGGCCCGATGCAAAGGGGAACTGATTATCACTGTGCTGAGAGAGGGTGCAGAAAAGAATCTGACCCTGATTCCCGAAGAGGCGGAAGGAGAAAAGCGTCTGGGTATTTTTGTACGTGAGGGAATTACAGGCGTAGGAACCGTCACGTACTACGATCCCGGCTCCGGCGAATTTGGAGCCTTGGGCCACGGGGTCAGCGACGGACGGGGGACGATTCTGCCCATTCGTCGAGGGAATGTGCTGGAGGCCCAGGTGGCTGGGATAAAAAAAGGGAAATCCGGAGCACCGGGGCAGCTGATTGGGGCGTTTGAGAATCGAAAAATTCTGGGGGACCTTGAGCGGAATACGCCCTGCGGAGTATTTGGCAAAGCTCTCACCGGCTGGCCCGGCACACCTCTGCCGGTCGCACAGGAGGAAGAGATTCATACCGGACCTGCCACGATTTTGTCAACTGTTTCGGATAGCCAGGTTCAGGAGTATTCTGTGGAGATTCTGAAACTATATCCGGATGAATCGTTGAATGGACGAAATCTACTGCTTCATGTGACAGACGAAGCCCTTTTGGAAACCACAGGGGGCATCGTACAGGGAATGAGCGGCAGCCCCATCCTTCAGGACGGGAAGCTGGTGGGGGCTGTCACCCACGTTCTGGTGAATGACCCCACCACGGGCTATGGCATTTTCATCGAAAATATGCTGGATGCAGCGGCATAGCGGCGAAAATTTGGGGCTGTACAAAAACTCGCTTTTCTTAAAAACGGCAAAATAAATTCCAGCAAGAAACAGGGATACAGCCTGATTTCCTGCTGGAATTTTTGCATTTTATAGATTGCAAAGAAAACTTTGCAATCTTATTGACAAGTAAACTTGGCTATGCTACAATGTGAATACCAAGTTTACTTGTCATAATTGAAAGGGGGATGCCAGATGAATAAAAGTGATATTTTATTGAAAGCGCAAAAGGAAGGGAAAGCGGGCATAGATGAAGGGACAAAACACAGGAAAAACCAAGCTCGGGTGTATGGCCGCATTGGCGTAGATGCAGTTTTTTGTGTAATTGCTCTAACTGGTTTATTTACTTCCACGCCAATTCCTACTGAGGCGTATGCTATGTTTTTTGCGGGTCTGTGTGGGGATATGTATGCGCAATGGCGAAACGAAGAAAAACCTTTCTACTTGATTCTTGCAATCATAAGTTTTGTTGTTATTGTTGTAAATCTGGGGTTGACTGTTTGCAGAATGGTCGGTGTTGAGTGGTAAAGAAAGCAGAAATAGAGGATGCTTCCATTCTAAAAAACAACCCAAAAGAAGCCGGAAGCGAAAAATTGTATAAGAACTTCGATGCATTTATTCTCATCATACATAGTGATGACTTTGACAAGGAGACTTACCATGAACAAAGAAGAAATTTTAAAAAAAGCCCAAAGTAAGAAGCGGAACAGTCTGGATGAAATGGAAATGGATATCCTGTTAAGAAGCAATCATGTCGGTTTGCTTGTGGGCTTAATCGCATGTCTGATTGTGATGGCAATTAATATTTACTTTGATCAGCCATATCAGGATATATACGCAATCTATTGCGCTATCGTTTGTGCGCAATATGTATATAAGTGGATTCGCCAAAGAGAAAAAACACCGCTTTTCTGTGCTGTTTTGTGGGGATTTACCTCGATACTTCTTTTTGTTGTATACTTTATGAAAATTATATAAGGATATCGTGATATCATGGATGATGTGTTAATTCTAAAAAACAACCTAAAAGAAGCCAGAAGCGAAAAGAAACTATCTCAGGCGGCACTGGCGGAAATGGTCGGTGTATCAAGAAATACGATTAGCTCGATTGAAACGGGCCAGTTTAATCCCACAGCAAAATTAGCATTGATTTTGTGCATTGCACTGGACAAAAAGTTCGAGGAGCTGTTCTATTTTGAGGATTGATAATGGTGCCCGGTATATTTCGCTTTCTACAACAGTTGCTTTCCCCAATGGAAATCACTGGTGGGCGGCAGCCCCATCATCCAGGACGGGAAACCGGTGGGCGCTGTGACCCATGTGCTGATGAATGACCCCACCGGGCTATGGCATTTTCATCGAAAATATGCTGGACACAGCGGTATAGCGGCGAAAATTTGTGGCAGAGGAAATTTTCTCTGCCGCTTTTTTGCTGGTATGATATAATTCTCATAGATCAATCAAAATATTATAACAGTCAATCATTTTAGGGAGACGGTGGTAAATCAGTATGAAAGAGTCATTCGTCGCAAGTATATGTTTACATGGCGTTCAGGGCGGTGCTGTATATCTTGTTGACAATGGATTTATATTCCGTTGTCAGAAGGCCACGCTGGAAAATAAGCACAAGAATCTGATGATTCCCTACGAAAACATTAAGTCATTTTCTGTAGGAAAGAGGGTGCTATTTATCCCGACAACAGTGATTGAAACGAGAGATGGGAGGACATACCGTTTCCTGATTTTTAATAGGAGGAAGTTTAAAAGATGCATACGGCAGCAACTGGTCTAGATTTATTTGTTTGACATATACCAATTTTCCTAACAGACGAATTTCAGGAAGAAGGTATAATAGATGGATGAAATTATCAATTATTGTGAATTGGATGAATATGAAAAGGTTCAATGCCTGGATGAACTCCTCAAAACATCATTCAGCTGTATCGATAGAAATGTAAAAGATATAAAAGCTGAAATGGACAAGTCCCAGGAAGGTTCTTTACCTCAATTTCTCTTCGTGCGAAGAGATAAAAAAGTAATCGGCTACATGTTTCTGATTGCAGAGAAAGAGAATGCCAGTAAACATTTCCCGTGGTGGGCTGTTGATAATTCTGATGAGCTTCCCATTGAAACAGATCTGCGCCTTGTGCAGTATGGCGTAAGCCTGTGTACCCAAGCAGGGTGCCTGAAATTGGCTGACAGGTTGGAAATGCAAATGGAAAATCATAGGAATGGGATTGGACGCAGACCACCGGAATTTAGCTTATAAAGTGTGATACTTATTCCAGCTTTCTTAACAGTTGCTATTCCTAATCTCAATCACTCGTATCAGGCAGCTCAATCATTCAGGATGGGAAACCGGTGGGCACTGTGACCTATGTTCTTAACAACGACCCTACCACGAACTATGGCATCTTTATCAAAAATATGCGGGATGCGGCGGCGTAGCAGAACAGCGGAAGAGGGAACTCCTTCTTCCGCTTTTCGATTTCATGTGTTATAATGCAACGGGTTCATCAGGCATGCTGAATAGGGAACAATGAATGGTGTAATTTCGTCAGACAAAAAAGAGTGATAGTAACTGGGAGGTAAGATAGATGTACAAGGTGACAGACCGGAAAAAATTACTGAATAAAACAGTCAACTTCATCCAAGTCAGTTCTGCCTTTGAAGGGCTGCTTCAGATTGGCTCCGGTGCAGCTGGCTTCGCTGACATCTATTCCGACATCGATCTGATGGCTGGATGTTATAATTCGGATTGCGTGAAAGATGCCGCCCGGCAGCTCCTGCAATTCTTCACAGAATTGGGAGCCTGCCACATTGAGAATCGGGTCTGGACAAACACCGCCCTGGGCCTGTCTACTTACTTTGAGAATGGACTGAGCGTGGATATATCCTTTATGCCCACACAGGAGCTGCCGATCCGCTCACCGCAGTACAAGGTAGTTTTTGCCAAGACTGAGAACTTCATGGATGCCGTGCGTGCAGGTGCACAACGGTTTGCAGAGTGTTCCCAGCGGTACGGTCTGGATGATTCTGTTCACTACCGATTTATCAACGAGTTGCGATATGTGGAGATCGCCATACTTCGAGAGCAATTCATCTTTGCGGATATTGCCTTGAGTAACGCAAGGCAGCTTTTATTATCCGTGAAAACTGTGGCAGAGGGAAAGAAGTTGCATCAATTTAAGAAATACAACACCCTATCTCAGTCGTTCCTCCAGTTGCTGGAGAAAACTTATCCCCGGAGCCGAACCTATGAGGAGATGCACACAGCAAAGGAAAATCTGCTTGCGCTGTATCTGAAAGCTGTTAAGGACAGCGAATATCTGACATTCGATGATGGTCTGCTGAAGCTGTTAGGCTGTTTTGAATGAGGATTGTACCCATTATAGTTGCAGATAAAGAATTCAAATTTGGTCTGCTTGGATAAAGTTAACAGCGGTTGTCCCTAATTGAAATCATCCATATTTCGCCCCCCATCATTCAAGCCGGAAAATTGGTGGGTGTCGTGTCCCATGTTCTGTCAATGGCCCCGCCACGGGCTACAGCATCTCATGAAAAATATGCTGGATGCGGTGGCTTGACGGCGTAATAACAGACAGCAGGGGAAACTCCCTCTACTGACTGCGACTTTTATACGGCACAATCTTGATTGAACCAATTCAAATAATCCAACAAATACCAATATGTAAAGCGATGTTGCGTCATTGTAAAGTCTGCTTTATGGTGTTTTAATCGGCAAGGTGATAGAATGAGTGCACGGAAGGGAGTGTAGCCTTTGAAACTGAATGAAAAGATTTATCAATTACGCAAGAAGTCCGGAATGTCCCAGGAGGAAACCGCCGGTCGGCTAAATATTTCCAGACAAGCACTTTCCAGATGGGAAAATGGAACAGCGCAGCCTGCGGCAAATAATATTGTAGAAATCAGTAAGCTGTTTGGTGTAACAACAGACTATCTACTAAATGATGATTATAAAAGCGATGATGATATCCCCGTGATTGCAGAAGCAAAAAAAGTAAATCACATTTTGAGAGCGAATTTGATTAAATTGGCAATTATTGTACAGGCATCTGCGCTGAATATCGCAATGCAACCAGTGGCAGAAGGCATCAATCCTACTATAATGCTGTGGATTAAAATAATTCCCCTGCTGGCTGCATCCATCTGGATGGTTTGCAATCTCAGATATGAGACCAATATGGCGCAGAGAGCAAAGAACGCAAAAATTGAATCGCTATACTGTTGTATTCAGGCGTTTGTGGCATTGTTTGGCTATTTTACAGGGCTTTATTTCTTAGGAACTGTATTGATAATGATTGTTTGCGGATTCTATCTGTTGAAAATAAATCCGAAGTACATGAATCGGAAATTGACAAAATAAAATTACCGTTACACAATTTATCAGCCTTCTTTTGATTGCTCTGACAGCTGCTGCCCTTAATTGAATCTACTTATGTCCGGCGCCCCATGGGCGCAGTCACCAATGTGTAGGTCAGCGCCCCCACCACAGGCCATGGCATCTTTGTGAAAAATATGCTGGATGCTGCACATACATCCTGCTCTTGCTATGAAAAACTGCTGGTTTTTCAAATTGTTTTCCATGTCTATCCCGCCTATACTGTAGTTACAAGCTTGTAATACATTTCATGAGGAGGAATCCGTATGTATACGATTGAACAGCTTTCGTGCATCACAGGCCTTACTACCCGTACACTGCGAAACTATTTAAAATCTGAGATTCTTCAGGGTAGTAAAGACACCGGAATCTGGCAGTTTACAGAGCAGCAGGTTTCAGCGTTTGTTCGTCACCCTTCGGTCTGGCCCAGCATCCAGGCGAAACACCATGCCATTGTTTACGATTTTCTGGCAGGACAGGACAATGGCGAAAATGAAATGTGTATTCTTCTTGATCTCACTTTGGAAGAAAGGCAGGCAAAGGAGAAGGCAGATTTTTTCTGCAATGCGGCAAACAGTCTGTCCCACATTCGCTTTGCATTCTCTTACGAATCCGGCAAGGCACACTACATTTTGAAAGGAAAAGAAGTTGAGATCAACCGGATTATGAAAGAATTTTACTGCCAATAAAATTGCGTGGCGGTGATGACAGAACTTGCGCCTGTCCGAAAGGCGCATCCTCCGGAACGGCGGCAGATGGAATTTTCCTCTGCCGCTTTTCGGTTTCTTATGGTATAATATTGACAGGAGCAATCAAGGCATCCCAAAGAGACAAATCAGGGCAGAGAGGAGCAGCTATATGGAGATACAGTATCAGATTGCGCAAGAAAATGATTTGGATATGCTGATAAAATTTTACATGGATTATTATAATGCCCAAGGCGGAACATGGACCTATGAGATAGCGTATAAGCGAATCCATCAGATTGCAGCTATGGAAGATTCCCTCATAATTTTGCAGATCGATAAAAGGGAGATTGTGGGATTTTTGATGGGGTATTTTAAGTGGTTTGATGATTCTTGTGGGTTCTTTTTAGAAGAGATATTGGTGTCATCGGTCCACCAGAGAAAAGGGTATGGGACTGCGTTGCTTTCGTATCTGAAAAAGGAACTGACGGATAGAAAATGCAACTGGATCGAGCTGCTCACAACCATGAGCGAGCAGCATCAACAATTCTACAAGAAAAACGGGTACTGCCTGTCGGATCACTTGGTGCTGGAATATATGGACTTATAGAATACACTGTGCGCAAAGCCCTGCGTTCTAAATTACCACAGACAATGGAGACACCGGATGGGATCACAGACCATCGAACTGCTCAAAAATGGGATGGCCTCAGCATATGATCGGACTGCCCAGGAAGCAGTGCAGGATGCCTTTGCACAGCAAAGGCCGTGAAGGAGGAGATAGCGGTGAACCATAAACAGAGAAGAGGCTTCGTGATGTCCTACAGCTGCGGAAAAGACAGTACTCTGGCTCTGCACCGGATGCTGGCCGGGGGAGACCATGGGGTGGCCTTGCTGGTCATGGTAAATGAGGACTTTAAACGATCATACTTCCATGGGGCAGATGATAAGATGCTGAAGCAATATGAAGAGGCATTACAGATTCCGATGCTGATGGTTCCCACCCAGGGGCATAGATACCATCTGGCCATGGAGGAGGCCCTGCAACAGGCCAAAGCGATGGGAGCGGAGATCGCATGCTTTGGTGATATCGATATAGAAGGAAACCGGGCGTGGAGTGAGCAGCGGTGCAAAAATGTGGGGCTGGATGCGGCATTTCCTCTGTGGCATAGGGGAAGAAAAGAAAATGTGCAGGATCTGATAGAATTGGGGTATCGCTGCCTGATTAAATCCGTCAATGGCACACAGCTTCCCAAGTCTATTCTTGGAAAGGTGCTGGATGCTGAAATCATGGATCTCATGGAGCAGCGGGGAATCGATGTCTGTGGAGAAAATGGGGAGTATCACACCTTGGTGGTAGACGGTCCTATTTTTCACAAACCCATTGCATATACCCTGGGAAATGTGCTGGATTTCGGAACCCATAGCGTCATTGAGATCGATTGCATGGAAATGCAGAGGGAACATCATGCTTTCAGCCTGTAAGTTCGATTGTTGTGACTGCCCTCTGCAAGGATGAGCCCTGCATCCAGCAGAGATTTGATAATGGCGCTGGTCCGCGAGGACTTGAGAGAAAGAAGCGACTCCAATTCTGCTCTTGTTGCGTGGTGGTGACCAGACAGATGGGCAATAACGGCCTGCTGCTGGGCTGTGGTTTTGGGGGAGGGAGTAGAATCCACGGCGTTTTGAATGCATTGATAGGAGCGGATCATGGCGCCCCCCTTTCCCTGGGATGCTTTCAGCCTATATTTTCCGGGAAAGGCTGCAATCAGTGTGGTTAGATTGGGATATCCGTATGCTTTGATGTGGAAGTTTGCAAACGCAGATCCCAGTACCTGCCCCGCAGAACAAATAGATGCATAGCCAGCTTGGTCCTTGTGCTTTTCCCAGGCAGTTTTCAGCACGGCGTGTACCTGCTCAATGCTGGCAGTGCCCGGATTTTCACAGGGGGTTGTGGATAAAGATTCGCTTGGGGAATGGGGCGGCTCAGAGGGGGTGGAATCACCCAAAGAATCCAGGAAAATAAAGGTGTTGCAGCTGTTTTGGAAGGCTTCCGAAGAATAGTTCTGTCCTGCGCCGATAACATAGGCCCCTGATTCCCGGAGATGGATGGCCAGAGGGGTATAGTCACTGTCGCTGGAAACAATGACGAAGCCATCGTACAGCCCCCTGTGCAGCAGGGTCATGGCATCGATGACCAATGCAATGTCGGTGGCATTTTTCCCGGCTACATAATCAAATTGCTGTTCCGCCTTGATTCCGAATCGCAGCAGTTGGGTTTCCCAGAGCTTTCGTGTATCCTTCTTCCAATTTCCGTATGCTCTTTTTAAGACAACGGTTCCAAGTTTGGCCACTTCCTCCAGAATCCCTTCGATCTTGCATGAGGGGGTATTGTCACAGTCAATTAAAAGCGCAATCCTTTGCAGTGGTTCCATGGTAACTCCTCCCGTTTGTTATGATATGGCCTTTGATACAAAATGCCAATTAGTATTAGCATAGCAGACAGGTATTTTCCGCGCAATGGAATTGATGTAAAAAGTTTAGCCAATGTTCAGGTTATGTAAGCAAAGTACTATTTAAAACAGGGAGGGAAACATGGAAAAGTTGCAGGGACATAAAAAGAAGCACTGGGAAAGGAAGATCTTTCTCAGTGCTTCTTTTGTTCAGAGAAGATAGACGGAAGGCTGTGCAGCGGAGGCTTCTACAGCAGAGGCGCGATGGCCTTCAACAGAAGGCCTCCCAGCTTTTCGTACCAGGGGTCCTCCCGAATGGTCTGGTGGGTGATGCGCTGACACTGGAGCAGGGTTTCCTGGAAGTCCCTCTCAATATCCTGAATACAAGGTGCCCCCACCAGATAGGTGGCACATTCAAAATGATGGTACAGGCTGCGGTAATCCATATTGATGGTGCCCACAATGGCCTCGTTGTCGTCACAGGTCATGACCTTGGCATGAAGAAAACCGGGGGTGTAGCTGTAGACCTGGATGCCGGAATCCACCAGGGCGGGAAGATGGGTTTTTGCCAGCAGGTGGGCAGACTTCTGATCCGGAATGCCGGGGAGAATCAGACGGACCTCCACGCCGCGCTCCGCTGCAAAGCGCAGGGCGGTTTCCAGCTCTCCGTCCAAAATCAGGTACGGAGTCATAATGTGTACATACCGCTGCGCCCGGTTCAGAAGATCCATATAGACCCGTTCGCCCAGCTTTTCGTCATCCAGGGGGCAGTCTCCGTAAGGAATCACATAGCCTGCGGCTCCGGGTACTTTGGCAACAGGAGACAAGTACCTTTGAAAATCAGGCTGATGATCCGTGACACTCCAAAGCTGCAGGAACATGAGCATCAGACTTTGTGCGGCGGGGCCTTTCAGCATGAGGCCCGTATCCTTCCAGTAACCAAAGCGTGAAACATGGTTAATGTACTCATCCGCCAGATTGATGCCACCGGTGAAAGCGGTGTGACCGTCAATGACCAGGATCTTTCGGTGATCCCGATAGTTGTAGTGAGTGGAAAGGAAGGGCTTCACGGCGGCAAAGACCCGACACTGGATCCCCAGGTTCTGAAGAAGCTTGGGATAGTCCCGGGGCAGACGGGTAAATTCACAGGTGCCGTCATACATCATCCGGATTTCCACACCCTGTGCGGCTTTCCGAGCCAGAAGGTCCAGCATTTGTCCCCACATGAGACCTTCTTCCACAATGAAATATTCCAGGAAAATGTAGTGTTGGGCCTGCTCCAGCTCATTCATTATGGCTTCAAACATGTCCTCCCCTGTGGAATAGTAGGTCACATCGGTTCCGTCACAGATGGGGTGACAGGCAGTTCTTTGAATATATTTGGCCAGTGACCCGGCGCCGGGATTTTCTTCTTCCAGCCCCTTTTGGACCTCTGGTTCCTGTTCGATGGCATTTCTGCTGATATAGAGCAGATGGTCGATGCGGTCTTTCAGGGCACGGTGTCCCAGGTTGCTCTGGGTGAACCAGAAAAACAGTGCACCAAAGAAGGGCATCAGCATGAATACCACCAGCCAGGTGATTTTTGCAGAGGGGTCCAGGCGGCTGTTCAGAAGATACAAAAGCATGGGAACCGTGACCAGCAATGTTCCGCCCAAAAAGTGAGGCAGAAATTCTTCAAACCACAGATAAAATCCCAACATCAATCCCACCTGTGCCACAAGGAGCAGGAGAACCAGGCCGAATCGGCTGAAAATAGCACGAAACAGCCCTTGCTTTCCTTTGTTTTTTAATAAAAGCAGAGTTTTTCTTTGCTTTTTTGGCGTTTTTTTCATAACACCCCTCCAGGACATAACCAGGGGAGCGGTGTGCCGCTCCCCTGAGAAGGTAAGATCGTTTGAGATTTAGTTCTTGGGTCTCTTGCGCAGCAGGTAGATATCCAGAGCTTCCTTCATGTTTTCGGGCATGGTGCGCTCCACCGGGAAGCACTTGGCGCAGGCCATACGCTCCGTAAAGGCAATGATAAAGTCAATGTCCAGCTCCATCTGACGGGCGCTCATCACATCCATGGTGTCATAGCGGTTGTGGATGGTAGCGGTATTGCCGGGTGCATCCCGGGCAAAGGTAATAGCGGGGATGCCCTGGTCTGCAAAGGGAGTAGAGTCGCTGGAGTAGACATCCTGGTTTACTGCAATGCCAAAGCCAACTTCGGAGGCCATATAGGCAGTGTAATGCATCAGGCGCTCCTCTGCTGTGCAGCAGCCCACAAACCGGCCCATGATGGAGCCGATCATATCCAGGTTGATGTTGAAAATAATGCTGTCCAGCTCCTCTTTATGGGCAGCACAGTAGGCCTTGGAGCCCAGCAGGCCCCGCTCCTCGCTGCCGCACCACACAAAGCGCAGGCTGTAGCGGTGGGGATGGTCTTTGAAGTAGTCCAAAATTCCCAGCAGGCCTACACAGCCGGACATGTTGTCATAGACGCCCTGAGACAGGGGGGTGGAGTCATAGTGGGCGGTGAGGACAATGGTTTCGGGCACTTCACCGGGCAGATCCAGAACCACATTCTGGGAAGTGCCCTGGGTCTCTTCCTGCTTGAGAACGATCTTTGCAGTGGTGACCCCCTTGCGAATCAGAGCGATGGCATCCTTGGCGTTGATGTTTACACCGGGGATCTTATGGCCCTTGCTTACAAAGGGGCGAAGCTCCTTCTGGTCCATGTCCCGGTCCACATAATTTGCGTTTCCGTCATAGGTGATAAAGCCCACGGCGCCGTGCTTGAGAATGTCCTGATACTTCCAGTAGCCCATGCCGCCGTCCACCATGACAATCTTACCCTTTACATTCTGCAAAGAATAGGGATCGGTGTTGGGCAGGTACATAAAGGGAGCCTCAACCTCCCAGGTTCCGGAAAGCAGGTAGCCCTTGCAGGGGATGCAGACGCCGTCCATGAAAAGTGCGGCCTCCTGGATGGTGGCCATTTCTACGGCAAAGGGTTCCACAGTAGGAGTCAGCCCCATTTTCTTGCACTGATCTATCAGGTACTGGGCACACTGCTTTTCTTCCTTTGTGCCACTGGTACGGATATAGGATGTTTCTTCAAAGATTTTCCAGATTGCGTCGGCATTCATGGTGGTACCTCCGTATGTAATCAAATTCGGCTTCTGTGCCTTTCTTCTATGTTATCCCATTTTTCCATGTTTTGCAACCATTCTTTCCTAAATTTTCCGAACCGGACAGCAGAGGCTTCCATAGCACGGAGAAATGTGCTATGATAACCAAAATGCCTTTTGGGGAGGTAAAACATGGAAATGATTTATGAGATCCAGGAGCGTCTGCATCTGGACCGGAAAGATGAAGGGACCCGGGAGGTGCTGGACCTTCTGATCCGCCAGCTGGAACTGCTAGGGAAGCTGGGAAACGAATATGTAAGGCATCGGTCTGCGGAGATCGTGGCAGACAACTGCCCTGCGGGTCTTTCGGAGCTGCGCGATGCACAGACGGTGAGGATAAATCTGGACTATACGCTTCGCATGGAGGGCAGGGCGCTGGAGGAAAATGCGGGACCCTTTGCGCTTTTGAGCTATCTGGAGGACTGCGAAGAGGGACTGGAGCACATGGAATATGCCAGCGCCGTGTGTGCCTGTGAATCGGAGATCAGCAACGCTCTGGCGGTATGGCAGCAAGAGAACGATGGCACAGGCTGCCTTATGCCCAGAGGATATGCCCCGCTGGAAAAGCTGCCCCAAGATGGCCTGTGGCGCTGCTGCGGCGGCAATCTGATTTTCCGCCAGAAGGTGGAAGCGGTGAGTGATATGGAGGCTCTGCGCAAGGCGGTGAAGGAACTGGCCCCTCTCACCAAGGACAAAAAGGCAGCTGTGTGGGAGGTAGGAGAGGAGTGCGGTGTGACACTGCCTCTGGAACCCATCAAAGCCCAGGATCTGGAACTGTTTGTCACCAGGGTGAGCGCAATGGCAAAGCTGGTGCAAAATGCAGAAGGCATGGGCGTGGGGCTTACGGACATAGCAGGACCAAAACTTCGGCTTCTGCGCCTTCGTTTCGGGGCAAAGGGCACCGTAGACATGAGCATGGCAGAAGAATAAAAAATCCCTGTGAAGCGGCTTTGCAGGCTTCACAGGGAATTTTTATGTATATCGGAATGTTTTCAGGGACAAACCGTCACTCAATATCCTGGACAACGGTCTCTGGGGGCTGCTCTAACAGCTGCGGATGCTGAAGCAGGCGGTTCATGTACTTGATGGCGGTGGCATAATAGAATCCGTCTACAATTCGCTCATCCAAAGTGAAGTTAAGATCGATGTACTTTTTCAGAAGCAATTCTCCCTCCGGGGAAATCTCATTGGCCTTTCTCTTATACCCAAAGGCGCAGAAAACGGGCAGATTGCCGAAGTCATACAGGTGGTGGAACACGGCAGGAATGCCGAGAGAACCGATGGAGGTTACAAACAGGGAGCCGTGGAAGGGGCTCAGCTTTGTCAGAGAAGTGGGAACCAGACCAAAGTAGTCCAGCAATTTTAACAGCCATACAAAAAACTTCAGAAACACACCGGGGATCATGGTAAAAGCCCGGGTCAGATTATCAAAATCGGAGTTGAGTGGGGCATTTTTTACCTCGTCCACCAATACATTGAATTTTTTATACACATCTTCCAGGGTGTCCGAAGGTGCCAGATGGACCTTGATGACGGAATCCGGAGCCTCAACTGTCATTTCCTTCTTTATGGTCATACACACCTGAATGTCATCGCCTCTGGAATAAATCTTCTGACCGGCAACAAAACGATTGAGCCCGGGATATTTTGCCACGGTTCTGGCATAGGCGGCCAAAATGATATGGGTGATTCCGAGACCGGTCATACCTTCTCTGCGTCTCATGCGGATGAAGCGCTCCATGTTGGTGATTTCCACGGAGTTGGCAAACAGGTTGTTGGAGCCGTTTCGATTGGGCATGATGTAGGGAATGATCCGGCCCATGGGGTACATGGTCCGCAGAAGGCGGCCGTCGGAGCGGTCACCCCAGGTGGGGTGGTACTTTCCGTCGTTCTGGATTTTGGTGGCGAATACGCCCAAGACAAGCCCCAGAAGAAAGATGGAATCGGGAATCAGCTCCAGCACAGAGTTTCGCACAAAGGACACCGTGAGCACAGACCAGTTATCTACAGTTCGGGCCAGAAGAGGCACCAGATACACGAACAGCAACACCCAAAAGTGCTGGAACTTTCCTGCTACCGTGAGGGCATATACGGTTGCCAGAGTGAAAAACAGGAAGTAGTACAAAAATAAATACCAGTTATCCATCCGGGGATGGGAGGCCCGGGTGTAGAAGCACAGATACAGGGCCATCATATAGATGGGAATGGCTGTTTTGTAGTATCGTTCCTTGCCGTTTACGATGCAGATCAGCGCAAAGAGCAGGCACGCAGCCCCAGGGAGAACCACCAGGCTCCAAAGATTTCCGGAATCACCTGTTCCTCTCATACAGGCGAAAATGACTCGGACCACTGAGGAAGCTAGCATGCAAAGCGCCATCAGCCAGGTCAGGGGATTTTTCCGACTGACCCAAAACCTAGTTCTTTTATCCATAAGCCACATTATACCATGCCAGACAAAAAAGCACAATGAATTTTCCCATATCTTAAGAGAGAAACAAGAAATTTCTCCTTTCAAGGGTACAAAACACGAAGAACGAGCAGGCGGGAAATGATGTTTCCCTCCTGCTCGGTTTCAAGATGTTGCAGTTATCAATATCAGTCCGGATCTGAAAGTTCCAGCAGCTGGAGCAAATCTTCACTGGTGACAGAAGAAAGCCCCATGTCATTGTTTCCGGCAACGGCATCCATCAGCTGGGCCTTTCTGCTTTGCAGCTGCTGGATTTTTTCCTCGATGGTGTCTTTTGCGATCAGTTTGTAGACCTGGACACAGGAGCGCTGACCGATGCGATGGGCCCGGTCGGTGGCCTGATTCTGTGCGGCCAGATTCCACCATGGGTCATAGTGGATGACCACATCCGCAGAGGTGAGATTGAGACCCGTGCCGCCGGCCTTCAAAGAAATCAGAAAGACCTGAGCGCCGCCTGCGTTAAACCGTTTGACCAGCTCCGCCCGCTTTTCTTTGGGTGTGGAGCCCTGAATGGTAAAGCTGGTGATCCCGGCCTCGTCCAGGCGGCTGCGGATTCTGTCCAGCATGGAGGTAAACTGGGAGAAGAGAAGAATCTGGTGCCCGTTTTCGGCCATGCCGGAGCAAAGCTCCAGACAGGCCTGAAGCTTGCTGGATTCACCGGTGTAGTTCTCAAAGCACAGGTTTGGATCACAGCAAATCTGCCGCAGTCTGGTGAGGGCTGCCAGAATGGCCATTTTCTCGCCTCCGGCAAAGGTGCCTTTGGCAGCGGAAGCGGCGGCGTGGTATAGCTTCCGTTCCCCGTCGGAAAGAGGGATGCGGCGGTCATATTCCAGTTTGGGCGGCAGCTCCTGCAATACTTCGCTTTTGAGTCTGCGCAGAAGGAACGGGCGAACCAGGCGGGAAAGCTGCTCTTTGGCTTCGCTGTTTTCTGACTGCACAATGGGCTTTTCCAGCTTTTCCACGAAGCGGTTGTGGGTAAACAGGTATCCGGGCATGAGAAAATCAAACAGGTTCCACAGTTCGCTGAGGCGGTTTTCGATGGGGGTACCGGTGAGGACAAAACGCTGCCGGCATTGGATGGATTTTACGGTTTTGGAAATTTTGGTGGTCTGGTTCTTCACATACTGCCCTTCATCCAGAGCAAAACAATAAAACGCATAGGCCTCATATCGCTCCATGTCCCGTTTGAGCAGGTCGTAGGAGGTGATCCACACATCGGCCTGTGTGGATTGCGCCATTTTTTGTTCTCGCTCCTGGGCGCTGCCCAGTATCAGCGCCACCTGATAGGAGGGGGCAAACCGGGCAAATTCATCGGCCCAGTTCAGAACCAGAGAGGCAGGGCAGGCGATGAGGTTTGGCTTTCCGGTGACGGCTCTGGGAACGGTGGACAGGAAGGTAATGAGCTGCAAGGTTTTGCCCAGTCCCATTTCGTCCGCCAGAATGCCGCCAAAGCCGCAGCTTTCCAGGGTTTTGAGCCAGCGAAAGCCTGTAGCCTGATAGGAGCGGAGGATGGGGGCCAGAGATTCCGGCGGGGCGAAATCACTGTCTTCCACATTTTTAAACCGACGGACCATGGCCCGAAATTCCTCGTCCCTGTTGAAGAAAATCCCTTCTTTGTGCTGCAGGAGATTATCCAGATAGAGACTGCGATAGGCAGGCAGGGAAATGGTGCCTTTTTCCAGATCGTGGGCAGAGAGCTGGAGCATGTGCGCGGCTTCGGCCATGGATTCACAGGCAGAACCGTCCAGCGCGAGAAAACGCCCGTCTTCCAGTTTATGATACTTCCGCCGCTGGAGCATACTCCGATACAGATCCTCCAGCTCGCCTACGGGAAAGCCGCCTGTTTCAATGTCCAGCTGAAGAAGACCGTCAGAAACAGAGACACCGACAGAGGCAGATGCCGGGCGGAATTGTCTGGATTGCAGACGATCGGAGACATAAACCTCCCCTTGATTGTGCAGTTCCGGCAGGGTTTCGGTCAGAAAGTCAAAGATCTCATCGTCTCCTGTGAGATAGAACCGGGTTTTGTCCTCTTCCACCGGTTGAAACCAGCGAAGAAGATGCTGCCTGGACTCTCGCTCGGTTGCCAGATTTCGCTTGACTCCATCGTGGTCTTCGGTCAGTTCCAATTCTCCGTAGCGATAAGTCAGCCGCGCGGTGAGCCGCTCGCCTGTGAAATCAAAGTAAAAACAGGGGGTGCAGGGATCGGGGGCATACTGCTGCACAATACCCATGGGGTCTTCCAGCTGCACAAAGTTCCCAATGGCGGGCAGTACGCAGCTGCAGAATGTGGGAAGCTCCTGCTGAGTAAACCACAGCTCCTTGGAGGAGAGCTGGAGCAAAGGTGCCATTTTGTTGATAAACTCCTTGGAGCAGCGATAGAGAAAGCCGTTGCAGTAGGTGTACATGGTAATTCCGTTTCCGAAGAAGCCCAAACGGCCCAAAGAACCCAGGTCCAGACGAACAGAATGATCTACCTGTTCGATTCGCATTTTGCATTGCGGATCTCCGTCAGTGAGAAGAATGGTTTCCTTGGTATAGGTAAGCTCCAGGTACTGATCCAGATAGAGCTGGAAAAAGTGATCGAAGGTATCTCCTATGAAAGTGACTTTGCTGCCCAGAGGGTGTGCCCAGGGCCCCTGGGCGTGGCGGTACATATCCCGGTAGTTGCGCAAAAGCCCGATGATTTCTTGGGAGCGGGGGTCAAAATTGTTGATGCAGTGACGCAGGGTCAGCTGCTTTCCGTAGGTAAAGGTGCTGCCGTTGTCCAGATAATCCAAAAAATTGGAGATATTTTTTACGGTGTATAGTTTTTTTGCGCCGATGAAAAAGGAAATGTCCGGGTAATCGGTCATTCCCTGGGTACACTCCAGGCGGGGCACCAGATGGACCAAGCCGCTTCCCGGATCGGTGTGCTCCAGATAGCGGTCCAAAAGCAGGGCCGCGGGGCTGGACTGCTTGTGATTGATGCCATAGAGCATCATGGCGGCCAGGTGCTTGCAGGTTCCGACCTCCTGATATCTGAGGCAGGTGCATTGCAGCAGGACACCGTGTTCCTGCACGGTGGCAGAGGCGTGATACAGCCGGGTTCCCCGCACCTGCGCGGTCATCTGAAGGCCCTGCCAAGTGTCAAATTTGTCGTAGTCCTCCACCCGGTCGCTGCGATAGTATACAAGGCCCCGCTGATAATCATGAGAGGGGAACAGCTTCCGAATGGCTTCGTTGGTTAGAGTCATAGCATACATCCTTTTCGTCAACCTGAAAACATCCAATCATTATATCATGGTGTGGTAGGGGTGTCAAAAGATTATTCTGTCGCAATGGCCTGTGGGAAAAAGATTGCACAACGATCGGTTCCATGGTATAGTAAAAAGAAAGATAAAATACCAGGAGGGAAACCAAAATGGCAGAGGTAAAGAGCGTAAAAAAGCTGACCGACAACCGGTTTCTGAACTTATATCAATTAGAGGCCGTCCACAGAGATGGTGCAGTAAAAGACTACTTTATGGCCTCTCGGATTCGTCAGCCGGAGGGGATCAAGGCTGTGACCCATGAAAATACACCCAATGGTGTGATTCTTTACGGTGTCTATGGGGAAAAGAAGGACAAGGTGGTTCTGGTACGCCAGTACCGCTATCCCATCGGAGACTATATCTATGAATTTCCGGCGGGACTGGTAGAGCCGGGGGAGGATTTGCTGCATGCAGGCATCCGGGAAATGTATGAGGAAACGGGGCTGACCTTTCATCCTCTGGAAGGCGGCAGTTATATGCGCCCCTTCTTTACCACGGTGGGCATGACGGACGAAAGCTGCGGTACGGTTTTCGGCTATTGCGAAGGACAGCCTACCAACGAACATCAGGAGGCATCTGAGGATATTCAGGTAGTTCTGGCGGATCGGGAAGAGTGCAAACGGATTTTAAAAGAAGAGAATGTGGCCATTATGTGCGCCTATATGCTCATGCATTTTATTGCCGGAGAGGGAGATCCTCTGGCATTTTTGCAGAAGTAAGGAGGAAGCCTTATGTCTCATGTGATTGCTGCCGTATCTACGGGGAATCAGGTCAGTGCCATTGGAATCATCCGCCTGTCCGGCCCCGGCTGCGGCCAGGTGGCAGGAAAGGTTTTTAAGAGTAAAAACGGAACCCCTCTGCAGGAGCAGGACAACCGGAAGCTGGTCCTGGGAAACCTTCTGGATGTCCAAGGCCGGACCATCGACCAGTGCATGGCGGTCTTTACCAAGGGGCCCCACAGTTACACCGGGGAAGATACGGTGGAATTTCACTGTCATGGCTCCCCTGCGGTACTGGCCTCCGGTCTGGAGGCGCTGTACAAGGCCGGCGCACGGCCTGCACGCCGGGGAGAGTTCACAAAGCGGGCATTTCTCAATGGCCGCATGGATCTGACCCAGGCCGAAGCGGTCATTGACCTGATTGAGGCAGAGTCTGCCGATGCTGCCGCCAATGCGGCGGGACAGGTCTCTGGCACATTGCACAGAAAATTGACCCCGATTTATGACAATCTGACGGACCTGTGCAGCCATTTCCACGCCGTTCTGGACTATCCGGACGAGGATATTGAGGATTTTGGCCTGGAAAATTATGCAAAGGACTTAAAGCAGGATGCCAAGGCACTATATGCCCTGCTTCAAACCTATGGACAGGGACGGATCCTTCGGCAGGGTGTGGCGGCTGCCATCGTGGGAAAGCCCAATGTGGGAAAATCCAGCCTGCTCAATGCCCTGGCTGGGTTCCAGCGGGTCATTGTGACAGAGATTCCCGGCACTACCCGGGATACCGTGGAGGAAACCGTCATGCTGGGCTCCACCCGGCTGCGCCTGATTGATACCGCCGGAATCCGTCAGACCACGGACCGGGTGGAGGCCATGGGTGTGGAGCGTTCCCGAGTGGCGGCGCAGGAGGCGGATCTGGCAATTTTTGTCTGCGACGGCTCCCAGCCTCTGACCCAGGAGGATCACGATGCCATCCGCCTGTGCTTGGATGCCCCCAACTCCATTGCCCTCATCAACAAAGCGGATTTGGGAGCGGTGGTGCAGCCCAGTGACCTGCCGTTTATGGATGTGATCTGCGTCTGCGCCAAAAGCGGAGAGGGATTGGAGCTGTTTGCCAACGCCGTGGATACTATGTTCCAGGGAGAAACTCCCTGTGATGGTTCCGTGCTCACCAATGCCCGGCAGTTTGATGCGGTGCGCCGTGCCTATGAATCCATGCTGGCAGCACTGCAGGGGCTGCAGATGGGCCAGACCCCGGATGCAGTTCTGACAGATGTGGAAGGAGCCATGGAAGCCATGGGTGAGGTCACGGGAGCCACGGTGCGGGAGGACATCACCGCCCGGATTTTTCAGCGTTTTTGTGTAGGAAAGTAAGAAATAGAGAAGGATAGACTATGTTTGCATATTTAGATAATTCCGCTACCACCAAGCCTTGCCCCGAAGCAGTGGCGGCTGTGACGGCGGCACTGGAGCAGAGCTGGGGCAATCCCAGTGCCCTGTATCGCTTCGGAATGGAGGCGGCCCGCAGTTTAAAAACAGCCAGAGAGCAGGTCGCAAAAGCCCTTGGGGCAGAACCGGACCGGGTCTTTTTTACCTCCGGCGGCACGGAAGCAGATAACTGGGCCATTTTTTCTTCCATTGCCAGAATGGGCAAACGGGGAAAGCATGTCATTACCACTGCGGTGGAGCATCATGCAGTCCTGAACCCCATGAAGCGATTGGAGGCTCAGGGATTTGAAGTGACCTATTTGGCACCGGACAAAGAAGGCCGGATCACACTGGAGACACTGCGGCAGGCTCTTCGTAAGGATACCATCTTTGTATCCGTTATGATGGTCAACAATGAAACCGGCGCGGTGATGCCCATTGAACGGATGGCAAAGCTGGTTCATCGTATGGCACCGGATGCCCTGTTTCATACCGATGCGGTGCAGGGATTTATGAAGGTGCCCTTTCAGGCCAAAACCCTGGGAGCCGACCTGATTTCCATTTCCTCTCATAAGGTGCATGGCCCCAAGGGGGCAGGGGCGTTGTATATTCGGAAGGGACTGCCACTGCCGGCTTTTGTGCTGGGCGGCGGTCAGGAAGGAAACTACCGCAGCGGTACCGAAGCCATGCCCGCCATCTGCGGCTTCGGCGCAGCATGTGCCGCCGCACTGCCCACTTTAAAAGAGGATTTGCAGCAGGAACATGCGCTGAAGGAGCGGGCCATTGCGGCAATCCGGGACATTCCCGGTGTGCAGGTCATTGGGGCCCATGAAGCCCCCCATGTGCTGTCGGCTTCTATTGCGGGGGTACCGACCCAGAATATCATCAATATTTTGCAGGATCACGGGGTTTGTGTGTCCGCAGGCTCTGCCTGTGCAAAAGGCCACCGCAGTCATGTGCTGGAGGCAATGCATTTGCCTGGTGAGGTTATAGACGGAGCATTCAGAGCCTCATTCAGCCGGTTTACCACACAGCAGGAGATTGATCAGCTGATTGAAGCTCTGCAAGCTGTGGTGCAGTGGAAAAATCGCTGAGCAAAAACCATCGTGCAGACATCAAAAAGGCCTGTTGTCCATGGGATTACAGGCCTTTTTGCAATTTTTCGGATTTCTTTCGTGGAAATTACTTGACAAATAGAAGGAAATTGGATATAATAGCCGGGCCTGTGTATGACAGGCCCTTGCCACCGTAGCCGCGGTGGCCAAAAGTCCAAAAGGAGGTGCAACAAACATGGCTAAGATTTCCGCTAAGTACAAGGTGATCTACATCCTCGACCCCGCTCAGGGCGAAGAGGGCATCGCTGCTCTTGTGGAAAAGTTCAAGGCGATGGTTGAAGCGGAGGGTACTCTTGTCAGCTTGGATGAGCTGGGCAAGCGCCGTCTGGCTTACCCCATCAACGATCTGCCCGAGGGCTACTACGTCCGGATGATCTGCGAGTGCAAGCCTCAGCTCCCCGCTGAGCTGGATCGTGTGCTCAACATCACCGAAGGTGTGCTCCGCCACATCATCACCGACGAAGAAGTCTAAGGAGGATTACCATGCTGAACCATATTGTTCTCATGGGTCGCCTTACCCGGGACCCGGAACTCCGCCGCACTGGCAGCGGAATTGCCGTGGCTTCCTTCTCCATTGCCGTTGACCGGGACTTCGGTTCCAAGGAAAGCGGCGAGAGGGAAACGGATTTTATTGACATCGTGGCATGGCGTCAGACTGCGGAGTTCGTCTCCAAGTACTTCGCCAAGGGCCGCATGGCAGTAGTCTCAGGTCGGCTTCAGATCCGGAACTGGAACGACAAAGATGGCAACAAGCGCCGCAGCGCTGAGGTCGTGGCAGACAATGTCTACTTCGGCGACAGCAAGCGGGATGGCGAAAGTGGCGGCTATTCCAATAGCAGCTACTCCGGCGGTGGCTATAGCGCTGGCAACAGCTACGGCTCCGGCAGCTACAACGCCCCCATCAATCCTGCAAACTATAACGCTGCTCCTGCTCCCGCCGCTCCGGTCAGCGATTTCGCTATGCTGGAGGACGACGGCCAGCTGCCGTTCTAAGTCCCACAAAATTTTCCAAAAAGAGTATTTGATGAAGGAGGATTACCATGGCTAACGATCGCGTCCGTCCCCGCAAGCGCAAGAAGGTTTGCATGTTCTGCGTGGATAAGATGACTCACATCGATTACGAAGATACCGCAAAGCTCCGCCGTTACCTGTCCGAGCGTGGCAAGATTCTGCCCCGCCGTACCACTGGTACCTGCGCCGCTCATCAGCGTCAGCTGACCGTCGCCATTAAGCGCGCCCGTCAGATCGCTCTGCTGCCCTATGTGGCTGACTAATCCAATGTGATTTTTAAGAGTCGTCCGTTTTGGACGACTCTTTTTTTGCCCACAGGGGCGGCAGCATTTGCAGAGGGCCGATACGGAGGCTTACTCTTGCCTTTTTGATGGAGCATATGGTAGAATAATTAAAGTGGGCTTTTATAGCCTGCCAGAATTAGAGAGAAACAGAGAGAGGAAATGCGTATGAAAACACCTTTACGGCAAAGAAGCGGCTTTCAGATGGCAATGGTCATTATGGCTTTGGCCTGGCCCACCATGCTGGAACAGCTGATGCAGACGGCAGTGCAATATATTGATACGGCCATGGTCGGTGCTCTGGGCACCCAGGCAACTGCGGCGGTTGGTGCCACAACAACAGTGAACTGGCTGATCGGCAGTACCATTTCTGCGCTGGGCATCGGTTTCTTATCCCTGATTGCCAAAGCCTATGGTGCCAATGACCGGGATCTGGCCTGCAAGGCATCGGGGCAGGCGGTGTTTGCGACATTGGTCTGCGGTGTCGCCTTTACTGTACTTACCGTAGGACTCAGCAGTATGATTCCCAAGTGGATGCAGGTAGATCCGGCCATTCAGCCGCTGGCTGCGCAGTATTTTCTGATTATGTATCTGCCCATGCTGCCCAGAACGGCTACCATTATATTTGGCACGGTCCTCCGGGCGGCAGGAGACACCAAGACCCCCATGAAAGTGGGCATTGTGATCAATGTCATCAATGTGATTTTGAATTTCCTGCTGATCTATCCCACCAGAGTGGTCTCCCTTCTGGGGATCACCTTCACCATGCCCGGTGCTGACTGGGGTGTGGTTGGCGCTGCGGCAGCCAGTGCGCTGGCCTTTACGGTGGGCGGTATTCATATCACTTGGGTTCTGTGGCGGCACCCTGAAATTTCTCCCAGACATGAGAAAATCCGCCCGGATATGACCATTCTCAGACCCTGTCTCAGAACGGCTCTGCCCAATATGCTCCAGCGGTTTGCCACTTCTCTGGGTTATGTGGCCTTCGCTTCGATGATTAACGCATTGGGGGATGTATCCACGGCGGCGCATACCATTGCCAATACGGTGGAATCTGCCTTCTATATCCCCGGCTACGGAATGCAGACCGCAGCTGCGACACTGTCGGGCAATGCTTACGGCGCAAAAGACCAGAAGAAGATGAAAGATCTGGCAGCCATGTTCCTGCCCATCGAGATCGGACTGATGATTATTTCCGGTGCGGCGCTGTTCTTTACGGCCCGTCCCCTTGTTGGAATTTTCTCCGGCAGTCAGGAAGTCATTGACCTGGGAACGACTGTTCTGCAAATGGTGGCGGTATCAGAACCGTTTTTTGGGTTTTCCATCATTGTGGAGGGACTGCTTCTGGGAGTCGGAAACACCAAAACCCCCTTTGTCTATAATTTGCTGGGAATGTGGGGCATTCGGATTGTCGGTACATTTATTTGCACCCACTTTCTGCACATGGGTCTCATTGCGGCCTGGGCCTGTATGATCCTTCACAATCTGCTGCTGTTTGCTCTGTTTTTGGGCTGCTATCTGACGGGAAAATGGAATCCTCTGGCAAAGGAAGGCCTTGTGGAACCATAAAAATAATCGGAGTCTGGAAGGGATACCAGACTCCGATTTTTTAATAGCAGTCCCACCAATACAGAACCTCTGAAAAATCCAGGTTTTTCAGGTTTTTCTTAGGGATGAAGAAATTCAATACACCACAATCCCCAATTTCCACCAGGGGGTCCTTTGCATCCAGCTGTAACAGAAGGGTATCGAACCTTTGCAGAGTGTTTGCCCTGCGTGGATCATCCTGAGTGAATTTGGGGTAGCCGCCGATCCGGTGCCCTCCGGCAGGGAAGGTCTTTTCCAGAAGCTCCATGATTTGCTCGTCATCCTCTGAAACGTGGAGCAAAGAGCAGGCTTTTGCGTATTGCCAACTGCACACAGACATGGGTTGCTGAGGCTCTAAGGAAAATTGCAGAAAATATTGCTCACGAATCGGAAAATATGCACTGGCAGGAGGAGCTTCACGGGGAAGCAGAAGTTCTTCCTCCTGATACAGCACACGAAACCAGCTTTGTTTGGTGGGGCTGCGGGAGTCTAAGCCCAGGTCCTCCTTGTCGGACAGAAAGAAACGCAGAATCCCTTTTTGGGGGAAACCCTCTATAGGGGGCAACTCACTGCAATATAATGTGCAGAGCTGGCGCATAGGCTGCCCGGCTGCATCCACAGGAGCAGGCCCCAGATTGGGTCCTCCCACATAGCTTCGGCTGACAGACTCCTTGGTCAGTGCAAAGGAAACGCTGGGCTTTGCGGTATTCTTTTTCCAGAGATCCGGAAGTTTTTGAAGATCCACAGAATCATCCGATTTAGTGAATATCTTTGCGATGCCTGAAAATATGTTTTGCTTCCAATATAACACCTTGATTTCTCCAATACATGAAAGAATGCTGTCTTTGGCAGGGAAACTGCCAAAGACAGCAAAGCGTTTGCATTACTTCAGAATTTCCACCAGCATCTGGACGCAGGCTTCCATGTCCTCCACGGGAATATACTCATATCTTCCGTGGTAGTTTTCGCCACCGGTGCACAGATTGGGACAGGGCAGACCCATATAGGAGAGTCTGGCGCCGTCTGTGCCGCCGCGGACGGGCACCTCTACAGGATGCATGCCCACTGCCTGCATGGCATTTTTTGCTCTTTCAATGATATGCATTACGGGAAGGATCTTTTCCTTCATGTTGTAGTAGCTGTCCTTCACGGTCAGCTCCACGGTGCCTTCTCCATATTTGGTGTTGAGGAACCGGGTGATTTCTTCCAGGAGCTGCTTTTTGGCCTGAAATTTTTCCATGTCATGGTCTCTGATAATATAGCGGAGCTGGCTCAGCTCCACGCTGCCCTCCATGGAGGTCAGCATGACAAAGCCTTCGTAGCCTTCCGTATACTCAGGGCGGGCATTCACAGGCAGCAGACCGTTAAATTCCATGGCGATCAGCTGAGAATTGATCATCTGATTTTTTGCGCTGCCGGGATGAATGTTGCGTCCATGGAATACGACAGTGGCACCGGCGGCATTGAAGTTTTCGTACTCCAGTTCGCCAATGGTGCCGCCATCGGCGGTGTAGGCGAAATCTGCACCAAAGTCCTTCACATTGAAGCGGTCAGCACCCCGGCCGATTTCCTCATCGGGGGTGAAACCGATGCGAAGGGTACAATGAGGCTCCTTGCTGTTTAAGAGAATCTGAGCGGCAGTCAGGATCTCGGCTACGCCGGCTTTGTCATCGGCGCCCAGAAGGGTGGTCCCGTCAGTGACAATGAGATGCTTTCCAATGTTGCGGTTCAGGCTGGGGAATTGAGCAGGGGACAGAACGATGTGTTCTGCTTCGTTCAGGACGATATCACCGCCCTGATACTCCACGATTTTCGGGGTAACATTGGTGCCGCTCATATCAGGGGCGGTGTCCATGTGGGCAACCAGGCCGATCACGGGCTTGCCGGGGTCACCGGGCACGGTGCCGTAAACATATCCGTCCTGATCCATATAGGCATCCCGGATGCCCATGTCCTTCATTTCCTCTACCAGGGCAGCACCCAGAACCTTCTGCTCTGGGGTGGAGGGGCAGGCTTCACAGTCTTCATTGGAGGTGGTAGCAAAGGCGACATAACGCAAGAAGCGCTGGGATACAGTTTCCATGGTGATCTTCTCCTTTTTTATATAAGTTACAGAGGAAAAAGTGGCTGATTCTCAAAAAGCGGAAGCCCATGGGCTTCCGCTTTTTAGAAAAACAAAATTACTTTGCAGCATTGACCAGCTCAGCGGTGTCCTGAGCGATCATCAGCTCTTCGTTGGTGGGGATGACCCAAACCTGAACCTTGGAGTCGGGAGTGGAGATCAGGGCCTCTTTGCCATGAACATCGTTCTTCTCGGGGTCAATCTTAACACCCAGGAAGCCCAGATACTCACAGATGGCGGCACGGACGGCAGAGCCATTCTCGCCCACACCGGCGGTAAAGGTCAGCATATCAATGCCGTTCATGGCAGCGGCGTAAGCACCCACATACTTGGCACATTCGTAAGCGAACTTGTCCAGAGCAAGCTGGCAGGCCTCGTTGCCGTTGCTGGCGCCGGCTTCCAGATCACGGAAGTCGGAGGAAACGCCGGACATGCCCAGAACGCCGGACTTCTTGTTCAGCATGGTGAGGCATTCGTCAACACTCATGTTGTACTTGTTGCACAGGAACTGGACCACGCAGGCGTCGATGTCACCGCAGCGGGTACCCATAGGCACACCGGCCAGAGGAGACAGGCCCATGGAGGTATCCTGGCACTTGCCGTCCATCACAGCGGACATGGAAGAACCGTTGCCCAGATGGCAGTTCACCAACTTAAAGTTCTTGGTGCCCATGAGCTCTGCGGCCCGGCGGGCAATGAACTTGTGAGAGGTGCCGTGGAAGCCATAGCGGCGGATATCGTCATTTTCGAAGTACTCGGTGGGAATGGCATAACGGTAAGCCTTGGGAGGCATGGTCATATGGAATGCGGTGTCGAACACGGCAACCTGAGGGGTCTTGGGCATAACGGCCTGGCAGGCACGGATGCCCATGAGGTTGGCGGGGTTATGCAGAGGTCCCAGAGGGATGCAGGCTTCAATGGCCTTGATTACCTGATCGTCAATGATGCAGGAATCGCTGAACTTCATACCGCCGTGCAGCACCCGGTGGCCAACAGCGTCGATCTCGTCGGTGCTCTTGATGACACCGTCTACGGGGTCAACCAGAATGTCCAGAACGGCAGCAATGGCCTCGGAGTGGCTGGGCATGGCAATCTCCTTGACAACCTTCTTTTCGCCAACCTTGTGGGTCAGACGGCCGTCGATGTAGATACGCTCACACAGGCCCTTGGCGGAAACGACGCCGGTCTCCGGATCCATCAACTGATACTTGAGGCTGGAGCTGCCAGCGTTGATAACCAGAATGTTCATTTTGAATCATCCTCCTGTAATCTTTGATTTCATTTTTACCTATCTTGTGATAGGATAGACATACCTCGAACTATTTTATACCATTTTCCCAAATCCTACAAGTACTTATTGCAAAATTTTTCTAAATTTCTTAAAAAAGGTGAGTGGTATCTATGGAAACTGTCGGAATTATCTGTGAATACAACCCCTTTCACCGGGGTCATGCACACCAGATTCGCTGGGTGAAGGAAAAATTCCCTGAATCAGCAGTGGTCTGCATCATGAGCGGCCGTTTTGTGCAGCGGGGAGAACCGGCGGTCTATGCTCCCCAGGTGCGGACCAAAGCGGCACTGCTGGGCGGTGCAGATCTGGTTTTGGAGCTTCCCGTGAATGTCTCTTTGCGCTCTGCGGAGGGCTTTGCAAAGGGGGCGGTGGCCAATTTGCAGCGCCTGGGGGTGGAAAAGCTGTGCTTTGGGGCGGAGACCGGAGAGAAAGAGCCCCTGCTGCGCACGGCGGAGACACTGCTTATGCCGCAATTAAAGGAAGCGCTGCGCCCCTATCTGGACAGAGGGGATTCCTTCCCTGTCGCCCGGGCCAGGGCGGCCCGGGATCTGGGAGCGGATCCGGAAATTCTCAGAAAACCCAATGACATTCTGGGGGTTGAGTACTGCAAGGCCATTTTACAACTGGGGGGCTTAATGGAACCGGTTCCGATTCAACGAGCCGGGGACTATCACGACCCCGTTGCACGAAGAGAACATCCTTCTGCCACCTCCCTGCGGGGCCGAATCGCCAGAGGGGAAAGTCTTGCGGAGTTTGTACCTCAGGCGGCCGATGCATTATATGCAGATGCAGCGGCCCATAGTCTCCGGCATGGCGAGCGGGCGATCCTTGCCAAACTTTGGAGTATGGAAGAGGCAGATTTTGAAAGGATCCCTTACGGCTCGGAGGGCCTCTGGCGCAGATTTTGGAAGGCCAGCCGAAAATATAACACCCTGGAAGGAATCCTGGAGGCAACCAAGTCCAAGCGTTACACCAGAAGCCGGCTCAATCGCATGGCAATGTGCGCGTTTCTTGGCCTTACGGAGAGGGAACTGCAAGAGGATGCCCCCTATGTCCGTGTACTGGGCTTCAATGGGCTGGGCCGCCAGGCACTGCGAAAAATGCCAAAGGAGTTTGTGGTAAATTCAGGAAAGAAAATGGAACATCCGTGGCAGGCGGCAGAATGTCGCTGCGAGAGGCTATATGGCCTGTTTGCCTCTGAGCCAGAGAATCCGGAGCAATCGGTGCGTGTTGTTGCAATTTAACTAATATAATCCTGTTTATTGCAGGCAACTTATGGTTATTTTGTGCAAAGAACCAAAGGAATATGGAAACCTGAAATAGGGGTTGATAAATCTGTAGAAGTGGATTATACTCAAATCAAAGGCGAGCGTGTTCGCCAGACAAGGACTTTTACCAACATTATCAGGAGGTTTCTTAGTATGTACGATCGCACCTACAATTTTTCTGCCGGTCCTGCCACTATGCCTGTGGAAGTGCTGGAAGAAATCCGGGATGAAATGCTGAACTACCGTGGTTCTGGCATGTGCGTCATGGAAATGTCTCATCGCTCAAAGGTATTCCAGGAAATTTACGACAATGCCGAAGCTGACCTCCGCAAGCTCATGAACATCCCTGACAACTATAAGGTGTTGTTCATCCAGGGCGGCGCCACTTTGCAGTTCTCCATGATTCCCATGAACCTCATGAAGAACGGTGTAGCCGATTACATCGTCACTGGTGCCTGGAGTAAGAAGGCGTTCACCGAGGCCAAGAAGTTTGGTGATGTGAAGTGCATTGCAAGCTCTGAGGATCGCAACTACTCCTATATCCCCGACCTGACCGACCTGCCCATCCGGGACAACGCAGACTATGTCTACATTTGCGAAAACGAGACCATTCACGGTACTACATACCAGACTCTGCCCGATACCAAGGGTAAGATCTTGGTTTCCGACCAGTCCTCCATGTTCCTGTCCAAGCCCTGTAATGTTTCCGATTACGGCGTGATTTACGGCGGCGTGCAGAAGAACATCGGACCTGCCGGTATGGCTATCGTGATTATCCGCGAGGATCTGATCCGTGAGGATCTGGACCCCAAGACCCCTGTATATCTGCGCTACGACACCCATGCCGGTGCCGGCTCCATGTACAACACCCCCAACTGCTGGGCAATTTATGTCTGCGGCAAGGTGTTTAAGTACCTGCTGGACCGCGGCGGCCTGGAGGCGATGAACGAGCGCAATGTGGAAAAGGCAAAGGTCCTGTATGACTTCCTGGATTCCTCCAAGATGTTCAAGGGCACTGTGGACAAGGATGTGCGCAGCCTTATGAATGTTCCCTTTGTCACCGAATCCAAGGATCTTGATGCCGAGGTCATTGCCTACACCAAGAAGGCCGGCTTTGACAACCTGAAGGGCCACAAGTCCGTAGGCGGCCTGCGTGCCTCCATTTACAACGCTATGCCGAAGGAAGGCGTGGTAGCTCTGGTGGAGTGCCTGAAGAAGTTTGAGGCAGAGAGGGGTTAATCATGAAAAGAATCTTAGTGACTGACGGTATGGATCAGGGCGCAGTTGCCGCTCTGAAGGAAGCTGGTTTTGAAGTCGTTGAGCAGTTCTATGCCCCGGAAGAATTGGGCAAGGCGCTGCAGGAATTTGACGGCGTTGTGGTTCGCTCCGCAACCAAGGTTCGCAAGAACCATCTGGACGAGGCTCTGAGCACCGGCCGGCTGAAGCTGGTGGTCCGCGGCGGTGTCGGTGTGGATAACATTGATGTTGCTTATGCGGAAGAGCACGGCATTGCGGTGCGCAACACCCCCAATGCTTCTTCCAACTCCGTGGCCGAGCTGGCTCTGGCCCATATGTTCTCCTGCTGCCGCTTCATCTCCGTGGCCGGTCAGACCATGAGAGAGGGCAAATGGGAGAAGAAGGCCTATGGAAAGGGCATTGAGCTTCGGGGAAAGACCTTGGGTATCGTGGGCTATGGCCGCATTGGTGCCTGCCTGGCGGATATGGCCCAGGCACTGGGTATGAAGGTTCTGGCTTACCGCCGTCATCCCCAGCCTGAGCTGGAGACCGAAACCTTCCACTTTACCACTCTGGATGAGATCCTGGAGAAGGCAGACTTTGTGAGCCTGCACACTCCCTCCGTCGGCAAGCCTCTCATTGATGCACAGGCCATTGCCAAGATGAAGAAGGGCGCTGTCCTCATCAACACCTCCCGTGGTGCCAATGTGGACGAGGCTGCACTTCTGGAAGCACTGGAGTCCGGCCACCTGCGTGCTGCCGGCCTGGATGTCTGGGCAGAAGAGCCCACCAAGAACGAGGCACTGTACCGCCATGAGAGAGTGTCCTGCACGCCTCATATCGGTGCTGCTACCGCTGAGGCTCAGGCCCGCGTGGGTGCAGAGGTCGTCTCCGTAATCAAGGACTTTTTCGCCTGATTTTTCTGTAGATCCCAGCCCAAGTGCTGTCGATTCTTCACATCCCAGCAAAGCGAATCTGTAGTTTTAAATGGATAAATAAAAGGAGAAATTACTATGAACGCATATCTGGCAAGAGTTATCGAGAATGTGAAAACAAAGTATGCTAGCGAGCCCGAATTCGTGCAGACTGTTGAAGAGGTCTTCACTTCTCTGGAGCCTGTTATTGAGAAGCATCCCGAATATGAAAAGTACGACCTGCTGACCCGTATGGTCGAGCCTGAGCGTATGTTCACCTTCCGCGTATGCTGGGAGGACGATCAGGGTAACTTCCATACCAATACCGGCTACCGCTGCCAGTTTAACGGTGCCATTGGACCCTACAAGGGCGGCATCCGCTTCCAGAAGAATGTTTACCCCGGCATCATTAAGTTCCTGGGCTTTGAGCAGACCTTTAAGAACAGCCTGACCGGCCTGCCCATCGGCGGCGGCAAGGGTGGTTCTGACTTCGATCCCGCCGGCAAGTCCGACGCTGAGATCATGCGTTTCTGCCAGAGCTTCATGACTGCTCTGTACCGTTACATCGGACCTGATGTTGACGTGCCCGCTGGCGATATGGGTGTTGGCGGCCGTGAGATCGGCTATATGTATGGCCAGTACCGCCGCCTGAAGGGCGTGTGGGAGAACGGTGTTCTCACCGGCAAGGGCCAGAGCTACGGCGGCTCCGTGATCCGTCCTGAGGCTACCGGCTATGGTGCTGTTTACTACCTGCAGGAAGTTCTGAAGCACGAGGGCGAGTCCATTGAGGGCAAGACCATTGCCTGTGCAGGCTTCGGCAATGTTACCTGGGGCATCTGTAAGAAGGCTATGCAGCTGGGCGCTAAGGTCGTGACCCTGTCTGGCCCTGATGGCTATGTCTATGATCCCGATGGCGTCAACACACAGGAGAAGGTGGACTACCTGGTTGAGATGCGTGCAAGCGGCCGTAACCGCGTGCAGGACTACTCCGATAAGTTCCCTGGTGCACAGTTCTTCCCTGGCGAGAAGCCTTGGGGTGTCAAGGCGGATGTCATCATGCCTTCCGCTATGCAGAACGACGTTAAGATGGAATCCGCACAGAAGATTGCTGCAAACGGCGTGAAGTACTACATTGAGGTTGCTAACATGCCCACCACCAACGATGCTCTGGCATTCCTGATGGCTCAGCCCGGCATGATCGTTGCTCCTTCCAAGGCTGTCAACGCTGGCGGTGTTGGCGTTTCCGCTCTGGAAATGGCTCAGAACTCCGAGCGTCTGGTCTGGACTGCTGAGGAAGTCGATGCACAGCTGCACAAGATGATGGAGAACATCCACCGTGTATCTGTTGAGGCTGCTGAAGAGTACGGCCTGGGCTACAACCTGGTTGCTGGTGCCAACATTGCAGGCTTCAAGAAGGTTGCTACTGCTATGATGGAGCAGGGCGCATTCTAAGCAGGTTCATAGGAAGCGCACAGTAAAATAAAACTTTGACACGGCCTACCGACTCGCCGCACAATGATGTGCAAGGAGTTGGCAGGCCGTGTCTTTTATTTGCGATTGTTGAGAAAATTGTATCCGGCTTACTACAGAAAAAAGCTGTGCGCGGCAGAACAAGATGGTTCTGCTGCAATGCTTTTGCAGCAGGAGATAGGGCGTATATAAAAAAGCCGGGCGGTTTTAACCGCCCGGCTGAAAGTTACGATTACATATCGAAGGGTTCCATGCTGAGAACGGGGTGGCCCACCTCAGACAGGTAGTTGAGCAGCTGCTCGGGATCCTCGGTGCAGACGGTCTCATCGGCAATCATGTCGGTGAAGTTATCAACATCATACAAATCCTTGGCAGCAGCATCCAGACGCTCACGGACCATGTCCTTCAGCTCCTTGGGCATCCAGACAATACGGCCCAAGCCGCCTTCTGCCTTCAGGAACTTCTTGGAGGAGATGAACTGCTTGCCGTGGCCCATGAAGCCGGGAGTCTGCACACCGCCACCGGTCATGGAAGCCATCTCAGAGAAGGTCATGCCCAGAGGAGTCATGCCAGCGTGCTCACGGCAGGTGATAACAACACCCATGGAGACAGGCTCCACGCCGCAGATACACTCGAAGCAGCCGCAGGAGGTCATGGGATCCTGGAACAGAGAATACAGGGTTACATGCTCCAGAGCACCGTGGGAGTACTTGTTAACAGCCTCATCCACGTCCTCGTAACGGCCCAGGTTCTCGTCGATGCAGCGGGTCTTGGGAACGATCTGGCAGGGACCCTGAGGATCCAGCTCGTTGGTAGCCTTAGCATCCAGCCAGGACACGGCGCCACACAGGCCCAGACGCTCGGGGGTGACGATACATACATGGCTGGGGGAGAAGGCCTGGCACAGGGTGCAGGTGTAGTAAACAGGCACAGACTCGTCGGTCATGCTTCTCAGACGGTCGTCACGCTTGGCAAAGACTTCGTTTGCATAAGCACGCAGATCCTTGTTCTTCTCGGCATCAACCACGATCTTGACCTGGCACTTGTCCACAACGGCCTCAAACTCGCTCTTGATCTTAGCGTAGAGAACCTCGCCAATGTGCTTGAAGCGGAAACCAGCCTCATAGCAAGCCTTGGAGATACGAATACGGATCATGTCACGCTGGCCGGTGTGCATAACACCCTCGACACAGTTGATGTAGGAGTGGAACTTACGCTCCATAACAGACTCGAAATCGGGCTGCATAGCCTTGCCGGCCACTTCTACGATGTAAGACAGGGAGATCTTGGAGCCCACGGGGATTTCGTCCAGCTCGGGGCCGTCCACAATGATCTTGTGGTCCTCGATCTCGGCAGGCTCCTTGGTGGAAACCAGCTCGAAGCAGTCCACACGAGAGCCGTCAACTTCTACCTGCATATCGCCGCGGCGAATGACCTCGCCTTCAAAGGCGGAAGCGAAGGACACGGGAATGTCGATCTTGGTGATCTTGATCTTGATGTCACGGGCTTCCAGAGAGGTAGCGTTGAACTTGGAAACATCTTCCTGCACAATCAGGCTCTTGGGCACACGGTAGATGTTTTCGGTCTCGTTGGTCACAACGGGGAAGCCCAGTGCAATGGCACCGGCACCGCAGGCCACGATCACATCGTCCAGAGGCTTGAAAGCGTTGACGAATGCGGGGATACGCTCCATGGTGTACTTCATGAGGTTGGCAGCATCACCGGGGGTGACGTTACCAAAGATCAGAGCGGCACGCAGAGCGATGGAGACAACATGGATCACGGCAGTGACATCCATGCCCAGAGGCACAACACGAACTGCGTCACCGGTCTTGTAGCCCTTCTCCTGCAGCTGGTCGATGACACCGCCGATCAGGGTCACCAGAATGCCCTGAGACTGGTAAGCCTTGACCAGCTCAACTGCCTCGTCAGCAGAAGGAGCGGAGCCCAGGATAACAGCAACACCGGGGATGTCGCCGGTAACCAGGGGAACGCCCAGGTTACGAACGAAGGCGTCGGAGATGTGGCCGTAGCAGGGCTGCTCGTAGGGAGTAGCACCATTGAGGTACTTGAGGACCTCCAGGAACTCGGCACACAGAGCGGTAGCAACACCGGACATGAATGCGTCGTTCAGACGGTTGTTACGGGTCATGAGGGTCTTTACAACGCCCAGAGCGGCCTTGAGCTCGCCCAGAGTGTTTACCTTCACGCCGGTAACTGCATAGTAGCAGGGCAGGCTGTAAGCAGTGTCGGGGAAGGAGACTGCCTGGCCTTCGCCATACTGAGCAATGGCGTTGTCAATAGCGGCTTCAGTGAGGCCATAAACGGCATCGTTGCCGCCGAAAACTCTTTCAAATAAAGTCACGGTTTTTCCTCCTATATCAATCACGATCGATTATTGCCTTGATATTCCTGATTTCCTCGATTGCGGTGGGGCAGAAATCGTAAGGGGATTTTCCCATACGATCGGCGTCCATGATCTCGGGGTTATAGTGAATGCAGCCCAGAAAATCCTCGGGGGGGATCACACTACGCAGGAAGTCTTCATCCCTCTGGTCGCGGACCTTATTGGCCACAACACGGACCTGCTTCACGCCCAGATCCTTGGCCAGACGCTTTACATTGGTGTAGGTCTGCACGCTGCGGGCGCCAGGCTCCACCACCACGATGAACTGATCCATATTGGCGGCGGTACCGCGGCCCAAATGCTCCAGACCGGCCTCCATGTCCATGACCACCACATCGTCTTTGCGGTAGGACAGGTTGCTCAAAATGGCCTTCAGCATCACATGCTCGGGACAGACACAGCCGCTTCCGCCTACATCCACAGTACCCATGACCAGAAGCTTCACGCCATTGATTTCCTTGGCGTATTTTTCCGGAATATCGGCAACATAGGGATTCAGTTTAAAGAATTTGTTGGCTTCGTTGGCGCCGGTGCGCTCTTCCACCAGGGTCCGCATCTTGGAGATGGGAATGATGCTGTCCACCTCTTCCTGGCTCAGGCCCAGGGCCAACCCCAGGTTGGCATCCGGATCCACATCGGCTGCCAGGACCTGACGGCCCTCGGCAGCATACAGGCGAGCCAAAGTGGAGGACAGGGTGGTTTTGCCCACGCCGCCTTTGCCGGTAATTGCAAGTTTCATGAAATCAGGACCTCATTTTACAAATTAGATGCCCAAAGCTGCACGCTTGGCTTCGATGCGCTCGATCATCAGGTCGCCCATCTTCTCGATGTCGGTCTCCACGGTGTAGTTGGCTTCAACCCACTTCTTGATGCCGTGCTCGCCGGTGAGCCACTCGCCCATCTCGGAAGAACCCTTGACATAGGGATCAACGCCCAGGAAGGTATCCAGACCGGTAGCAACAACATAGTTACCGATGGAAACGGCCTTCTCGGACATCCACTCGGGAGCGCAGCCCAGGACAGGCAGCTGGGAGATGGGAATGCCGGAATCCTTGGACAGCTCGGCAGCCAGGATCAGCATACGGGAGATATCCACGCAGGAGCCCATGTGCAGGACAGGAGGAATGCCAGCCAGCTCGCACACGCGCTTCAGACCGGCGCCGCAGTACTCCTTGGCCAGGACGGGGTCCATGAGGCCGGCCTTAGCAGCAGCCTGAGCGGAGCAGCCGGAGACGATCACAATGATATCGTTCTTCAGGAACTTCTTCATGAGCTCGATATGAGCGTAGTCAGGACGGATCTTGGGGTTGTTGCAGCCAACCATGGCCACAGCACCGCGCAGGACACCGGAGGTCACGCACTCCAGCAGAGGCTTGGTGGTACCGAAGGTATCGACCTGAGAGTTTGCAACGCCGTCGAGCACCTTCACAATGGCTTCGACGGAGTAGCCCACACGAGCGTTGGTCTTAATGTCGGGGATATTCACCAGCTCGGGAGTACGGTTCTTGAAGTTCTCAACAGCGGTCTTCACGATGGCCTTGGCATTCTCGGCAGCGGACTCGGTGCTGAACTCGATGAACTCGGAGTCGGGCATGCGGGCGATATGAGAGGTGGTGATAAACTTGGTATGGAAGCACTTGGACAGGGGGCCCAGTGCGGGGAAGATGCACTGGATGTCAACAACAATGGCTTCGCAGGCGCCGGTGAGAACTACGTTCTCCTGGCTCAGGAAGTTACCGGCCATGGGAATGCCGTGACGCATAGCAACTTCGTTGGCGGTGCAGCAGACACCGCAGACATTGATGCCCTTAGCACCAAGGGACTTGGCCAGAGCGATCATTTCGGGGTCATTGGCGTAATGAACGACCATCTCGGACAGGGAGGGGTCGTGGCCGTGGACAACGATGTTGACCATGTCCTTTTCCATAACGCCCAGGTTGGCAGTGGTGTCAATGGGCTTGGGAGTACCGAACAGAACGTCGGAGAACTCGGTGCCCATCATGGAGCCGCCCCAGCCGTCGGACAGACCGGCTCTCAGAGCTTGATGTACCAGAGCTTCGGGCAGGGAAGAGCAGCCCATATGTGTCATGTGCATTGCTTCGGAAACTTCGCGGTCGATCGCACGGGGGGTAATACCGGCATTCTCCCACAGCTGCTGGGTGTGCTCGGGAGCACGCTTTGCAAACAGCTGAGTTCCGAAGGGCTTGCCGTACTCCATAAGGCCCTTTACAGCGACCTCGTGAGCCAGCTCGTAGATATCCTTGCCCTCGGTCTCCATGTCCCATTCCTTGGCAATGCGAATGAGCTTCTCGGGGTCCTTGACAGTGTAGTTGCCGTCTTCCTTGGTTTCGTACAGGGTGTGCATGATCTCACGGCCGTGATCGGAGTGAGCGGCAGTGCCACCGACGGTAAAACGCAGGAAGTTACGACCGACGATACCATGAACGTCGCAGCCGCAGATACCACGGGGAGACTTGGGGGTAATGCGGCAGGGGCCCATGGAGCAGATGCGGCAGCAGGTGCCGGCTTCGCCGAAGCCACAGTGGGGGGTCTGGTTCTTGACCCGCTGCTGCCAGGAGTCAGCACCCACCTTTTTGCCGTTTTCCAGCAGAGAGGCAGTGGCCGCTTCCATTTCTTCAACAGTGATTAAGCGATCCCAATCCTTCAAAGTGAATTCCTCCTATTGTTGATGTCTGATGTTGCAGGCCCCAGGTTCAAATGTAACAGGGGCAGGGCCTGGGGCCTGTGAAGCCGCAGAGACATACGACTTCACCGTACCAGTATTATTTTACCTATTTTAATGCCAAAAGTCAATGTATGTTTTCATCCTTGGGTATTTTTCGTAAAAAACCATAAAATTTCTTATAAAAATCCGGAAATATGACAAAGCCCCCGGGGGGGATAGAATTTGGGCCTGTTTAAGCAACAAAATATGGAAAGATTTAGGGCGTGAGGACCGGGGATTTCCCATGAATGGGGGGAGAAAAGCCCCTTGTTTCCATGATTTTATTGGAAAGTAAAATACCATTGTGAAATATACACAAAACAAAATTACCAGTGTGGATTTCCGGAAGGCAGCGCATAGGGAAAAGGACCTGCGGAAAAAGCGATACAGCCCCTCAACCGGAGCGGTTTCCGGAAGAAGAGGCTGCACAAAAACAGAAATATTCCCGTGACACATGGCGGTGATGAGGATTAGATTCCGATGAGTTCGGAAATATGAGGGAGCATCCGGGACTCCATGGAAACTGCACCCTGGGTGCACAGGGCCTGGGCGGCGGAAGAACCGTCCTGATAGCAGTAGACCGGGCTCCAGTGATGCTGCAAATTGGCCTGTACACCGGCCCAGGTTCCTCCCCGCCCCTGGCTGCTTTGCGCCACCAAGGTGATTCGCCCCAAGGCGTGGATCAGGTGATTCCGAGACAGGGCACGCTGGGCAGTAAAGGGCAAATCAAAGCTGTCCTGACATAGATAGAGGACATTTGCATCCTTCTGGTGCCCCAGAAAGCAGTCAGGCAGAACGACGACAGAGGCCCCACCCAAGGCGGCGGCACCCTCCTGGGCGGTGAGGTCTGCCCCTCTTGCTCCGCCGGACACCAGAACGCAGCCCTGCCGGGCAATTTCACGACCGGCCAGGTCTGCAAATTCCCGGTTTGCAGACCGAAGCTCCCGGCTTCCTACCACGGAGATCAGAGTCTTTTGCAAAAAGTCGGTATTTCCCCAGGTCCAGAGTACGGCAGGGGCGTGGGTTTTCATAACATGCAGCAGGTGCCGGGGATACCCCGGACTTAAACGGGTGAGGCAGCCATAGCCGCAGCGTGCGGCCTTACGCAGATAAGTTTCCAGCAGTTCGTTCTGAGACAGAAGAAGCATGATGTGATCTGCTTCCTGCTGGCTGCATCCCGCGGACAGAAGCAGATCACAGTCCACTTCCCGGTCTGCATTCGGTGTCAAAGCCAGGATTTTTTTGGACAATTTCCAGTATTGGGCACCTGTAAGGGGGCTTCGTTCAGGGTCTCCCAGATGCGAGGTCAGAAGCAGAAGCCCCGCCTCCCGGGGGGTCAACGGAACCGCCTCTTCACCACGGGCGCCTTCACCTCCTGCTGGGTGAGGGTTCCGTCCTCCAGCAGGAGCATGGGGCGGATGGTGAAGTCGGAGAACTTGGCAATTTCGTCCAGCTTTGCTTTTTCGGGGAAATTGCTGACCATGGAGTAGGCTGCGCCCTTGCGCTTGGCCCGGCCGGTGCGTCCGATGCGGTGAATGTAGTATTCGTTTTCTTCGGGAATGTCATAGTTGATCACGCAGTCCACATCGTCCACATCAATGCCTCGGGAGGCCACATCGGTGGCGATCAGAACGGGAAGCTTTCCTTCGTGGAACTTGCGCATGGTCTTTTCCCGCAGAGACTGCTTCACATCGCCATGGATGCATTCGGCTGAGAGACCGGCCTGCTGAAAGTCGTCACACAGCCGCTGGCACATGTGCTTTGTGTTGCAGAAAATCATGACCCGCTCAAAACCCTGCGTGCGGATGAGCCGCAGAGTGGTTTCCGCCTTGGCAAGGGGGGTGGTAGTAATGGAAAACTGGTCGATATCCGGGCGGTCCTGCAGCTTGGGCTCTACGGTGATCTCCACCTCATTGCGCTGATACATCCAGGACACGGTCATGACCTCTTGGGAAATGGTGGCGGAGAAGAGACCCAGATTTTTTCTGTTTTTCACCTTTTCGATCAGCCGGGTCACATCTTTAAAGAAGCCCATGTCCAGCATCCGGTCAGCTTCGTCCAGTACGATGGTCTTTACCTTGTCGAAACGGATATTTTTCCGGTTGTAGTGGTCCATCAGCCGGCCGGGGGTGGCAACGACGATCTGAGGCTTTTTCTCCAGGGCCTTGGCCTGCGCGCCGATGGAAGCCCCGCCGTAAAGTACGGTGACCCGAATCCCTTTGTAGAAGGTCATAAGGCTTCTAAGTTCGTCGCAGATCTGAATGGCCAGCTCCCGGGTGGGGGCAAGAATAAGGCCCTGGACATCCTCACATTGTGGGTCTACATGCTCCACCATGGGGATTCCAAAGGCAAAGGTTTTTCCGGTTCCGGTAGGGGCTTTGGCGATGACGTCTTTCCACTCCATAAGAGGAGGGATGGCCTCCTTTTGGATGGAGGTAGGGTAGCCGTAGTCCTTCTTTTCCAGGGCTTTCAGCATGGACGCGGACAGGCCCAGCTCCTGGAAGGTAGTGGTTGTTTCAGACATATTGATTCTTTCCTTTTATCATTGATATTTTTCTCAGTATATCAGATTTTGACAGAGTTTGCAACATGGAGCCGGTCTGTTTCCAGGGGGCGGATGGAAGGGATTTTATACAAAATCCCTAATTTCATCCCATTTGTGGAAAGAAAAATCCTCTGCCGGGCTGAAACTCGGCAGAGGACGGATTTACATGGGAAGCAGCATGCTGGCGATTGCAAAATAGACCAGCAAAGACAGCGCATCCACAATGGTGGAAATAAAAGGACTTGCCATAACCGCAGGATCCAGTCCCAGCTTTTTAGCCCCCATGGGAAGAATGCAGCCCACGGTTTTAGCTACCAAAACGGTCAGGGCCATGGTAACGCTGACAACCACGGCCACCAGAACGGGAACATCATTTCCGAAGACCATATTCTCCAGCAGGACAATCTTCAAAAAACAGGCGATGGACAATACAATGCCGCAGCACACCGCCGTACGGATTTCCTTCCAGATCACCATGGGAAGATCTCGAAATTCCAGCTCGTCCAGAGACAGTGCACGGATGATGGTGACGGAGGACTGAGAACCGGAGTTGCCTCCGGTGCCCATGAGCATAGGGATAAAGGCGGTCAGTGCGGCCTGTGCCGCCAGGGCACTTTCAAAGCTGGTGATAATCATGCTGGTGAAGCTGGCGGAGACCATCATGATGAGAAGCCAGGGGATCCTCTGCTTAAACAGGTCCCAGACCCGGGCTCTGCTGTATGTTTTTTCGGAAGGAGACATACCGCTCATAATTTCGATGTCTTCTGTGGCCTCTTCTTCCAGGACATCCATGGCGTCATCGAAGGTCACAATGCCGATCATGCGGTTCTCGGTATCCACAACGGGAATGGCAAGAAAGTTATATTTTGCAAACATCCGGGCCACTTCTTCCTGGTCCGTAAGGGTGCTGACGGAGATCACATTGGTTTCCATCAGTTCCTCAATGAGGGTGTCATCATCCTTGGCAAGCAGGAGGTCTTTCACGCTGACAAGACCCACAAGGGTTCGGTTCCGGGTCACATAGCAGGTATAGATGGTTTCCTTGTCCAGACCCGTGCGGCGGATGCGGAGAATGCTCTCGCCTACGGTCATCTGAGGCTGAAGCCCTACATACTCCGTGGTCATAATGGAACCGGCGGAGTTTTCGGGATAACGCAGCAATTCGTTGATGGATTTTCTGGTGTCGGGGTCTGCTTGTGCCAGAATTCTGCGGACCACATTGGCGGGCATTTCTTCCACCAGATCTACTGCGTCATCCAGATATAGCTCATCGATCACTTCTTTTAATTCTTTGTCTGAAAAGCCTTGGATCAGCATTTGCTGATGCTCCGGCTCCATCTCCACGAATGTCTCTGCTGCCAGCTCCTTGGGCAGCAACCGGAACAGCAGGGGAATTCGTTCCTGCTCCAGTTCCAAGAACACGCCGGCAATGTCACTGGGATTCATTGTCACAAGAATGTCCCGAAGAGACGGATATTTTTTCTCTTCCAAAAGAGACATCATCATTTTCTTCAGGATGAGCGCCTGATTTTCCATGAATGTTTCCTCCTAACCTCGTTTGTTGCTCATTAGGAAGTAAAAACACACAAAGGACCGATATGATGCTGCAAGGGTCGGAAGCTTCCACGGATGCGAGGCTGCCGACCCGGGTTACTTCGGCCCGCTGCTGTGCTGTTACTGCCTGCGTCCATGCTACCTTCCCTCCTTGCAGCTTTTTGATAGATAATTATCCTTAATCATACAATTATATCGTCAAGTTTTGCCAATGTCAAACGATTTTCCCCTGCCGGAGCAGGAAAAGATTATGAATATAAATCTATTCCTCATAATATAAAAAATTGATGGGGCGTGCTGGGGGAGACTCTTCTGAAAGTTTTCATATGGCGGATAATTTTTGCTTTTCTTTTGATTTTTACTTGAAATGATAAAGAAAATATGGTATAATTAGAGATTGCTATGTTTGCATATTCATAAGGAGGAACATGATGGAACAAGAACAGACAAACGTACAATTAACGCAAGCCCCGATTTCTAAACTGCTTTTGAAGTTTTCCATTCCCTGTGTCACCAGCTTGCTGATTGGTGCATTATACAATATTGTTGACCAGATCTTTATTGGCAACAGCTCCCTGGGGTATTTGGGCAACGCGGCCACTGGCGTATCTTTCCCTATTTTGTGTATTGCACACGCCTTTGCCTGGTGTGTGGGAGATGGCGCAGCTTCCTTTTTGAGCATATGTGCCGGACGAAAGGACAACCAGAAAGCCCATAAGTGTGTGGGAACGGGCATTACCATGACGGGGATCATCAGCCTGGTGCTTATGGTGATCTGCCTTTTATTCTGCGAGCCGCTCATGAGGCTCTTTGGCGCCTCCAATCAGACCGTTACCATGGCGGTGGAGTATTTCACCATCATTGTGTGCTTTTTCCCGCTGTATTTGCAGGTCAATGTGATCAACAGCATCATTCGTGCAGACGGCTCTCCCACCTATGCCATGGCCGCCATGCTGGCCGGTGCGATCACCAATATTATATTGGACCCTGTTTTTATTTTTGTGCTGGATTGGGGAATCAAGGGCGCTGCCTGGGCAACGGTTTTGGGACAGACCCTTTCGTTTATCATCAGTGTGGCCTATTTCCGCAAGCCGAAAAACTTCCGGCTGACCAAGTCCAGCTTTCTACCGAATTGGAGGATATTAAAGGAAATGCTCCCTCTGGGTGCGTCCTCCTTTGTCACGCAGATTGCAGTGGTGGTGGTGACGCTTACCTGCAATATTATGCTGGCCCGTTATGGAAAGCTCTCCGCCTATGGGCAGGATATTGCAATTTCCGTGTTCAGTATCCAGACCAAGGTGTACACAGTGGTGATCAACATTGTAGTAGGCATTGTTCTGGGAGGACAGCCTATTTTCGGTTATAATTATGGCGCAGGCCGGATGGACCGGGTAAAAGAGGCGTACCGGCTGGTGCTGCTGTCTACCCTGGCGGTGGGCGCCGTTGCGACTGCGATTTTTGAGTTCTGGCCTCAGGCTGTGATCGGGCTTTTCGGCTCCGGAGATGCATTGTATCAGGAATTTGCGGTGAAAACATTCCGGATCTATCTGTCATTGACCACGGTCACCTGCATTGTGAAAATGTCCGCCATTTTCTTCCAGTCCATCGGCCGCTCGGTGCGGGCGGTTTCGGCGTCCTTGATTCGTGACATTGTATGCTTTACGCCTTTGGCTATTTTGCTGCCCTATTTCCTCGAGCGCAGCAACCCCGGTACCGGCATTGACGGCATCCTTTACGCCGCTCCCTTGGCAGACTTTGTTTCGCTGATTGTGGTGGTTTCCCTTACAATTCCGTTTTTTCGCGCTGTCAACCGGAATGAAAAGTAAAAAAATGCCCCCGACCTGAAATCGGGGGCGTAAAGATTCTTTACCAGATGGTGATGGACCAGTCGTTGGAGAATCTCTCTCCTGCGGGGACAGAAATCACATCGGGGAAGGTGGCCAGATCTTCCAGCAGATCCCGGCCCGGGAGGGTGGCCCAGGGCTCGATGCACAGGTAGGGCGCATCGGTTTTAGGCTGGTGCCAGAACCCTACATAGGGCATCTGGGGATAGCTTACGGTGACACCGTGGCTTCCCTTGGGGGAGCTGAGGGTGACGCTCCGGGGGGCATCGGCCAGAACGATAGCGTCGTTGTCGAAAAGGTCGTGAGTCAGAGGCAGCTTTCTGTCCTCCACCAGGTGATATTCGGGCCGCTGAGGAGCGACCTGGAGGCTGGGGGAGAAGGTGATCTGATGAGGCTTGCAGGGCTGCGCATAGGTCAGCTCGTAATCTTCAAATGTTAAGCCCTCCTCCATGGGAACTTGAAAACCGGGGTGACCGCCCATGCCGCAGTACAGGGGTTTGTCAGACTGGTTTTCCACCTGGAAGGCGATCTTGAGAGTGCTTCCGTCCAGCTCATAGCGGATGCGGAAAACGAAGTGATAGGGATACATCTCACGGGTCTTTTCGTTGTCCTGAAGGGCGAAGCAGCAGGCGGTTTCGGAAGTGGATTCCAGAGTCATTTGGGATTTGCGCACGAAGCCGTGACGCTCCATGGGATACTTGATACCCTCCAGAGTATAGCTTGCTTCGTGGAGTCTGCCCACAAAGGGAAAAAGGTTGGGGGCCTGGCCGGACCAGTAGGCGGGATCGCCCTGCCACATATATTCTCGTCCGGAGACGGCATCTTTGATGGAGGTGAGGGTGGCACCCTCGGGATTGATGGTAACAATCAGCTTGTCGTTGAAAATCTGAGTCATACTTGATATCTCCTTCATGGTTATGATAGGAATTTCATCCGGCTGGACAGGGGGCTGCTCTTCTAAGAGAAAGACAGCTCCGGTGCGTCTGGGATTCCGGGAAAAGACCTTATATCAGTTTCATTGTAACAAATTATAACAGAAATGAAAAGAGGCAGTTTTTATTTCGCCTGTAAGCTTGCAGCGCAAGTACACAGAAAGGAGCCGCTAAAATGTTGAATGACCTTCCACTTCTTCTGCTACCCTGGTACCGGGAACATCACCGGGATCTGCCCTGGCGGCAGGATCAGGAGCCCTATCATATCTGGATTTCTGAGATCATGCTCCAACAGACCCGGGTGGAGGCGGTACGGGGCTATTACAGCCGCTTTCTGCAGCGCCTGCCCACCATTGCCGCCCTGGCGGCGGCTCCGGACGAGGAGCTGCGCAAACTCTGGGAGGGGCTGGGATACTATACCAGGGTCCGCAATCTCAAGAAGGCGGCACAGGTTATGGTTTCTGACTATCATGGAGAGTTCCCCAAAACCTACAAAGAGGTTTTGGCCCTCCCGGGAATCGGACCCTACACGGCAGGAGCCATCTGCTCCATAGCCTTTCATCTTCCGACTCCGGCAGTAGACGGAAATGTTCTGCGGGTGCTGGCTCGCCTCCGGGGAGATGAAACGCCCATTGACCTGCCTCAGACCCAGAAGATGGTCCGCCGGGATTTAGAGGCGGTCTATCCAAAAGAAGCGCCGGGAGACTTCACCCAGGCACTTATGGAGCTGGGGGCCACGGTGTGTGTGCCCAACGGGGCGCCGAAGTGCGAAAGCTGCCCATTAAGTGCAATTTGCAAAAGCAGGGAAGAGAAATCCTGGGACAAGATCCCCAGACGAAGTCCCAAAAAGCCAAGACGGCAGGAAGACCATACAGTGTTCCTGATGGAATGTGAAGGTGCCTTTGCGGTATCACAGCGTGGGCCGTCGGGCCTTTTGGCGGGACTGTGGCAATTTCCCAATGTGCCGGGAAAGCTGACGGAAGCACAGGCGCTGCTTCAGGCAGATGAATGGGGCACACACCCGGAAAATCTGATTTTATCAGTGGAGCGGGAACATATTTTTACCCATGTTCAGTGGAATCTGCGGTGCTATAAAATGACATGTAAAGTGCGCAATGAGGCTTTCTGCTGGTATTGTGCAAAAGAGATCGATGATTTATTGGCACTTCCGACGGCATTTCGCCAGTTTCGTGACTTGTTGGAGTGACAGTTGATATGATATGCTAAAATATGCATGCGGATATTTGAAATAAATGTGCAAAAGGTCAAAAAGAACCGGCTTTTACGCTATGTTGTTGACAATGCACCATCCTTGCAACTATAATGACCAAAATAAACCCCTATCCCCAAATAAAATCGAGAGGATTATTTTATGTCTCTGACTAAACTCATTACCGATGCCGCCAGCGACATCTCCTATACAGACGAAACCCGGTATGGCATCCGGGTCATTCCCTTTCAGGTGGCTCTGGGAGATCGCTCCTTTCTCAGCCGTGTAGAACTGGACAACCAGGGCTTTTATGAGCTGATGGACCAGTATGATGAGATCCCCAAGACCGCCCAGGTGACGCCTTTTCAGTTCCAGGAAATTTATCTGCAAGAGGCTCAGGCCGGTGTGACGGATATCATTCTGGTGCTCATCAATGACAAAGGCTCTGCCACCTACGGAAACTCTCTGCTGGCAATGGATCTGTTTTTTGAAGAGCATCCGGAGTATGTGGGCAAGGTGAAGATCCGCAGCTTTGACGGCGCAGGTTATTCTTCCCTTTACGGCGCACCTGTGGTGGAGGCTGCCAAACTGCTGGAAGCGGGAAAGAGTGCCGAGGATGTGTGTTCCTATCTGGAAACCACCCTGCCACAGCGGCAGATATTCTTTGGCATGTACACCCTGCGTTATGCGGCCAAGTCCGGACGGATTCCCAGCGCCGCTGCATTTCTGGGAGATAAGCTGAACCTCAAGCCGATCATGAAAATCCATGGGGGCGAAATTGTTACCGCAGGAAAGTGTCGGGGGGAAAACAAGCTGATTTCCAAGGTGGTGGATATGACGCTGGCAGCCATGGAACCCGGTTCTGCCTATGAGGTCATCTGCGGCAACGATCCCCAATGTGCTCAAGAGGCTGCGGAACTGATGCAGCAGCACCTGGGGTATGGCCCTGCGGCTACCTATCAGATCGGCGCCGTGATTGCGGCCAATTCCGGCCCCAAGGTCGTGGCAATCTCCTTTCACAAAAAAGCGGAATAAAGGCGTGAAGGGCTGACTTGCCGAAAAACAAGTCAGCCCTTCGTTTTTTACCGGTTCGTGCAAAGAAAAATTATATTATACTTTAAAGAAAACGGAGGGAATTTTATGCCAAGATATGAAGTCGTCCGCAAGATGAACAACCACTGTCCCAGAAACCAGATGCGGGATGTGTTTTTTGAGGAAGTGGACACAGACAGCCCGGAAGAATATGTCAGAACCTTTCTCAAGGGAAAGGCCCAGGAGATCAGAACGGAAACTTTGCCTGACGGAGATGTAGAAGTTTACGCCGTTTGCGATGGGATTAGTCAGTGTTTTTTGTTCACATTGGATTGAAAAAGACAATGTATGTCGCCAAAATGAGAAAATTCTGGTTGAAATTGTCAGCGGTATGTGTTACGATATATTCGTATCGGTATGGGCGTAGTGTGCCCATACGGTTATCCAATGTTCAGTAAACATAATTATAATTATTTAGGAGGTAATTACAATGAACGTTTCTGAGATTCTGGAAAGACGCAATGCATTCTCCTTCGAGGTTTTCCCTCCCAAGACTGATGTGGGTATGGAAAAGCTGTGCGGCGAAGGCGGCGTTTTGGATCAGCTGTACACTCTGAACCCTGATTACATCTCCTGCACCTATGGCGCAGGCGGCACCAACGTTGGTAAGAATCTGGAAGTTCTGAAGAAGATCCAGAATGATGGCAAGGCCATCCCTGTGACCCACTTCACCTGCATCGGCAACACCAAAGAGGGGATTAAAGAGCAGCTGCAGACCTACCTGGACAACGGCATCAACCACATGCTGGCTCTCCGCGGCGACCTGCCCTTCGGCTGGACCGGCACCGGCGGCGACCTGCACTACGCCACTGAGCTGGTGAAGTTTGCCCGTCAGGAGTTCGGTGACAAGTTCACCATCGCTGTTGCCGGCTCCCCCGAGGGCCACATTGCCTGCCGCAGCCTGGAGGCTGACATTGCTTTCCTGAAGCAGAAGCAGGACAACGGCGCCGACTACATCATGACCCAGCTGTGCTGGGACATGGACCAGTTCCGTTACTGGCTGGATGCAATCCGTGCTGCCGGCATCTGGATGCCTGTGGATGTGGGTATCATGCCCATCCTGGATCAGGCTGCTACCATCAACATGGCTCTGTCCCGTAACGGCTGTGTGATGCCCCGTGAGCTGTGTGAGATCATCTCCAAGAACTGGATCTTCCCCAACCCCTTCGACAAGGAGCCCTTCGATGCCGATGTAGCCGGCAAGAAGGCCAGCTTCAAGGAGGCCGGTATCGAGTACACCATCCGCCAGATCGACGAGTACCGCGCATGCGGCATCAACGGCATCCATCTGTATGCCCTCAATAAGTTCGACGATGTGGCTCGTATTGCGAAGGAAGCCGGTCTGCTGGACCTCATCTAATCATTCCCATGAAATGACCCGTGTGGCGGAGGCTTGTCTCCGCCACACGCCCTAACTGCGAAATCAAAGGAGACACGAGTTATGGCAACACCTCACACCATCGCCGTTGCCGGTAAGGGCGGCGTGGGAAAGACCACTACCTGCGGCATGATCATCGACTACCTGTGCAAAAAGAAACAGGGCCCCGTCTTGGTCGTGGACGCAGATGCCAACAGCAACCTGAATGAGGTTCTGGGCGTAGAAGTAGAAACCAGCCTTGGCCAGATCCGTGAGGAAATGGCGCAGGCAGAGCTCAAGGGCAATGTCATTCCTGCGGGCATGACAAAGGCCGACTATGCTGAGTTTAAGTTCAGCTCCGCCATTGTGGAGGAGGATGACTATGACATGCTGGTTATGGGCCGCACACAGGGCAAGGGCTGCTACTGCTATGTCAACGGTGTCCTCAAGACTCAGGTTGACAAGTATGCCAAGAACTACCGTTACATTGTGATGGATAACGAGGCCGGTATGGAACATGTGGCCCGGGGTACGCTGCCACGTGTGAACACCCTGCTTCTGATTTCTGACAGCTCCCGCCGGGGCGTGCAGGCCGTGGCCCGCATTGCCGATATGGTAAAGGAGATGGAGCTTAAATATGACTCTATGGGTCTCATCGTCAACCGGGCACCGGGGGGTATTCTGGATGACGGAGTCCGTGAGGAAATCGAGAAGCACGGCCTGACGCTGCTGGGCGTTTTGCCTCAGGATGAGGCGGTGTTCCGTTGCGATTGCGACGGCCAGCCCTCTGCGAAGCTGCCGGATAATGACGCCATGAAAGTTGCTTTGGGAAAAATTCTGGATAATCTGGCACTGTAATTCGCTGTTTTCCGGCCAAAAAGCCGGGATCATATATTTTTTCATTTTACACAAGGGGGAAACCAATAATGTCTTTCGCACCCAAGACGCAGGCGTTCAACGCAAAGATCAACGCTGTTACTCTGGGCACCGGTGATAAGGCCGTTGTCCTGGGTGGCCAGAACGTTCTGCCCTTCTATAGCTTCGATGCTGCCATCGAAAATGCTCCCAAGATCGGTGTGGAAATCACCGATACCGCCAAGGAGTGGACTGCTCCTGGCCTGACGGAGTTCTATGCCGGCTGTGAGACCATGGCCGACTTTGCCAAGAAGGCTGAGACCATGGAAGGCGCTGACTTCCTGGTTCTGCACTTTGAGTCCGCTGACCCCAACGGCGCAAACCGCTCCGTGGAGGACTGCGTGGCTGATGCCAAGGCTGTTGCCGAGGCTGTTACCATGCCCATCGCTATCATGGGCTGCAAGAATGTGGAGAAGGACAGCGAGCTGTTCGCTAAGATCTCCGAGGCACTCCAGGGCAAGAACATCGTTGTTCTGTCCGCCCGTGAAGAGAACTACAAGACCGTCGGCGCTTCCGCTGCTCTGGCTTATGGCCAGAAGGTAGGCGCTGAGACCGCTGACGACATCAACCTGGCCAAGCAGCTGAACATCATGATGAAGGGTGTGGGCGTTGCCGCCGACTCCATCGTTATGAACATCGGTACCGCTGCTGTCGGCTATGGCTACGAGTACGTGGCTTCCACTCTGGACCGCGTCCGTGCCGCTGCTCTGGCTCAGTCCGATGCTGACCTGCAGATGCCCATTATTGCCCCTGTCTCCGCTGACACCTGGGGTGTGAAGGAATCCGTGGCTACTGAAGAAGATGCTCCCGAGTGGGGCAATCAGGAGGAGCGCGCCATTGGCATGGAGATTTCCACTGCTGCCGCAAACCTCACCGGCGGTGCCGATGCCGTTATTATGCGCCATCCTGCTGCTATTGCCACCATCAAGAAGTTCATCACTGAACTTGTTTAATCGGGAAGGAGGAACATAATAATGGCTCTGAAAGGTCTTGACATTTTTAAGCTGTCTCCTAAGAAAAACTGTAAGGAGTGCGGCTGCCCCACCTGTATGGCTTTCTGTATGAAAGTTGCCCAGGGCGCTCTCGAACTGAGCAAGTGCCCCTACTTTGCACCTGATGCAGTAGCAAAGCTCTCCGAGGCTACTGCACCTCCCATGAAGACTCTGGAGTTCGGCACCGGTGCCAATGCCCACAAGCTGGGCGGCGAGACTGTGCTGTTCCGCCATGAGAAGACTCTGGTCAACCAGAACCTGTTTGCTGCTACCCTGTGCTCCTGCATGACCCCTGAAGAGATCGACGCAAAGATCGCCGAGATCAAGAAGGTGGACTACGAGCGTATCGGTGCCAGAATGTACGTGGAAGCTCTGTTCTGCTCCTATGTGGGCAACGGCGTGGACAAGTATGTGGAGCTGGTCAAGAAGGCTGTTGCTGCCGACCGCGCCATCATTCTGGAGTGCTGGGATGTAGAGGCTGCTAAGGCTGCTCTGGAAGTCTGCAAGGACCAGAAGCCCATCCTGGATGGCTGCACTCTGGAGAACTGGGAGGCCATGAACGCTGTGGCTACCGAGGCCGGCGTAACCCTGGGCCTGTATGCGGAGAACCTGTCCGATCTGCATGATCTGGTTGAGAAGCTGGAAGCTGCCGGCAACAAGAACCTGGTTCTGGACTGCACCGGCAAGACTGCCAAGGAGACCTTGGCCAACGCGGTTCTGGTCCGTCGTACCGCACTGAAGGACGGCGACCGCTCCTTCGGCTATCCCTCCATTGTCAACCTGGCCCGCATCGCAAAGGGTGACTCTCGTCTGCAGACCGCCTATGCCACCATGTTTGTGGAGAAGTACGGTTCCATCATTGTTATGGAGAACATGAGCTATGCACAGGCTCTGCCTCTGTATGGCCTGCGTCAGAACATCTTCACCGATCCTCAAAAGCCCATGAAGGTGGAAGCTACCATCTACCCCATCAACGGCGCTGACGAGAATGCACCTTGCTGCCTGACCGTTGACTTCGCCCTGACCTACTTCCTGGTCTCCGGCGAGCTGGAGCGCAGCAACTGCCCTGTGAACCTGCTGATCACTGACGCTTCCGGCATGTCCGTTCTGACTGCCTGGGCTGCCGGCAAGCTGTCTTCCAGCAGCATCAAGAAGTTCTTTGAAGAGAACGACATCGAGAATAAGATCAAGTCCCGTACTCTGATCATCCCCGGCAAGGTTGCCGTTATGAAGGGCGAGATTCAGGAGAAACTGCCCAACTGGCATGTTGTCGTTGGTCCTCTGGAAGCTGTTCAGCTGCCCAAGTACATCAAAGACAAGGAATACGCCGGCGCTGTCGAGGCCGCTAAGGCTGAGGCTGCTGCAAGAGCCGCTGCTGCTACTCCTGCTGAGGAAGTCAAGGAACTGTCCTTCGAGGAGCTGCTGGAGACCAAGGTTCCCAAGATCGAAGTGGTTGACATGGGTGTCAGATATAAGGGCCACAACCCCGAGGCTAAGACCTTTGTTACCATCGGCGAGCGGATTCACTGCATCTCTCCCGCTATCCGTAAGGCTATGGACGAGCGTGATCCTGCTCCCATCCTGAAGCGTGCTGCCGAGCAGATCGCTGCCGGTGCTACTTACCTGGATGTCAACATCGGACCTGCTGAGAAGGACGGTCCCGAGCGTATGATGTGGGCTGTTAAGCTGCTACAGGAGAACTTCAACAATGTTCCTCTGGCTCTGGATACTGCCAACAAGAAGGCTATCGAGGCTGGCATCAAGGTTTATAACCGCTCTAACGGCAAGCCCATCGTCAACTCTGCCGATGCAGGCTCCCGTATCTCCTACATTGACCTGGCTGCTGCCAACGATGCAATCTGTATTGCTCTTTGCTCCGCTGACGGCATTGCAAAGGACAATGAAGAGCGCATGAAGCACTGCCACAACATGCTCGAGCGCGGCCTGTCTCTGGGTATGACCTCTGACGACCTGTGGTTCGACCCCCTGTTCCTGGTTGTCAAGGGCATGCAGGACAAGCAGATGGATGTTCTGAACGCCATCAAGCTGTTTGCCGACGAGGGCCTGAAGTCCACCGGCGGCCTGTCCAACAACTCCAATGGTGCACCCAAGAACGTTCGTCCCATTATGGACTCCGCTCTGGTTGCTATGGCGATGATGCAGGGTCTGACCTCCGCTATCGTGAACCCCTGCGACCTGCGCCTGATGGAGACCATCAAGTCCTGTGATATCTTCAAGGATCACGTTCTGTACTCTGACTCCTACCTGGATCTGTAAGAACATACTTGAAATCCCCGTGGCCGGGAGGGAATTCTCCCTCCCGGCTGTTTTTTCCTCTGTCCCGTAGGCATTGCCCATGTCCAGGGGAGAGTGGAAGAACGAAGGAAGAGGTATCATATGGACAATTATTTATTGGCCCAGGATCGAGCCAGACAAGCGTTTTTGCAGCGAGACCACCACAGCTTTGCAAAGAGGCCGGGAATATGCGCCAACGCAGAAGAGATCACCTTCCGGTTTTTGGGAACAAATACCGCCGTTAGCTTGAAAACCGGGGAAATCACCTTCCAATGGGAGAATCAACGCTGGAAAGCAGACTACTCTGAGGCATTTTCGGTGTACGACTGGCTTTGTGACAGCAAGCCGCAGGCCCTTGCCTCCGGGGAGTTCTGCCCGGCGCACAGTCTTCCCGGTGTCTATGTGGCAGGCAGCGGACTTTCCATGTCACCAAAGTGCTTGGCAGAGGCAGCGGACCAAAGACCAGAGCTTTTTTCCAGAGCCTGCGAGGCACTGGGAGGAAGAAAGCTGCATTTGGGAGACATTGCCTATGAAATCCCTGTGGTGCCCGGCCTTACGATGGCTCTGAAGTTCTATCACAGAGATGAGGATTTTCCCCCCAGCGTGACCATCCTATGGGACAAAAACACACTGGAATTTGTACGATATGAGACGATCTATTATATTGCAGGGGCCCTTTGCCAGCGACTGGAACTGGCGATGAGCTGCCTGTGATCCGGATGGAGAAGAAGCAGCATGGTCTGCGGTGCCGCATCGCAGCTGTGTAACATTGAAAAACTTAAATCAGGAGGAAATCGACATGTATAAAATCACCTTTCAAATTGAAGGTGGCAATCCCGTCGTCATAGATGCCAATGACGGTGACAACCTTCTGGAATTGGCCCGTCGGGCCAATGTGGCTATTGATGCACCCTGTTCCGGCAACGGCTCCTGCGGCAAGTGCCGGGTGAAGATTTTGTCCGGAGAAGTCCAAAGCGTTCCCTCCCGCCACATTTCGCAGGAAGAATATGAGGAGGGATGGCGCCTCTCCTGCGGCTGCAAGGTCGTGGGAGATCTGGAGGTCCTGGTTCCCGATATTGCCTCTGCCTACCAGAGCCGAATGAAGACAGCGGACCTGTCCTCCCCTGAGGAAGTGGCTCTGTTTGATGCCATTCAGAAAGATGTCTGTGAAGCGGGGATCACATTTGGTACCAACTTTACGGCGCTGGACCTCACCATGACAGAGCCGACTCTGGATGACACCATGCCTGATATTGAGCGACTGACCTGGGCCATCCAGGAAGCCGCTCAGGTGGAGAAGGTAGAGATCCCTGCTCAGGTCATGATAAAAATGGCTTCCACACTCCGGGAACATGGCTTTCACATCTGCGCCAAGGGTCAGAAGGAAGGCAGCCGTTTTCAGGTCCTGGATCTGTGTGCGCCCCAAGATACCGCCATGTATGCGGCCGCCATTGATATCGGTACCACCACGGTTTCTGCGGTGGTGGCAGATTTGGAGAGCGGAAAAATTGTGGCCAAGGGTTCCAGCGGAAACGGGCAGATTCGGTTTGGTGCCGATGTCATCAACCGTATTATTGAGCAGGGCAAACCCGGCGGCAAAAAGAAGCTCCAGGATGCCGTAATTAAGGAAACACTGGTCCCTGTGCTGGCAAATCTGTGCAAATCAGCGGAAATCTCGGCAAAAAGCATCTTCCAGATCTGCATTGCAGCCAACACCACGATGAACCACCTCCTGGTAGGGGTGGATGCAGAGCCGGTCCGCATGGAACCTTATATCCCTTCCTTCTTCTCCTGGAAAGGACTTCTGGCCCGGGATTTGAAGCTTCCTGCCAACCCGCTGGCTCCTGTGATTATTGCACCCAACATCGGCTCTTATGTGGGTGGTGATATTACCGCCGGTGTTTTTGCCAGCCTGATTTGGAGCAAGCCGGAGTTCAGCCTCTTTATTGATTTGGGAACCAATGGCGAGCTGGCCTTTGGTAATCAGGATTTCCTAATGTCCTGCGCCTGTTCTGCCGGCCCTGCTTTTGAAGGCGGCGACATTTCCTGCGGCATGCGTGCTACCGACGGCGCCATTGAGGCGGCAGTCATTGATAAGCAGACTATGGAGCCTACCTTTGCCGTGGTAGGCGGTGAGGGGCAGAAACCTGTTGGTCTGTGCGGCTCCGGCATCATCGATACCATTTCTGAGCTGTTCCGCTGCGGTGTTATCAACGCCAAGGGCCAGTTTGTCCGGGACGGTGCTCGTGTGGCCCGGGATAAGTATGGCATGGGACGATATATTCTGGCAACGGCTGCGGAATCTGCTACCGAGCGTGAAATTTCCCTGAATGAGGTGGATATTGATAACTTCATCCGTGCCAAGGGTGCTATTTTCTCCGCCATTGAGACGCTTCTTAATTCCGTAGACCTCACAACGGAGGAAATTGAAACGGTCTATGTGGCCGGCGGCATTGGCTCCGGAATCAATATGAAAAACGCTGTGAACATCGGTATGTTCCCTGACATTCCTCTGGAGAAGTTCCACTACATCGGAAACTCCTCCCTGACCGGTGCTTACGCCATGGCTCTGTCCAACCAGGCAGAGGAGAAGGTGGAAGAGGTGGCAAAGAATATGACCTACATGGAGCTGTCCACACACCCCGGCTATATGGATTCCTTCGTGGCGGCCTGCTTCCTGCCTCATACCAATCGGAGCCTGTTCCCCAACAGCGTTCAGGAACTGTAAGAGAAAAAGGAGAGCGACTATGCAGGTTGAAAACCACAAAGAAGAAGTACCATTTTCCTATTATGAGGGATTATACCGGGAAATCGACCCTCAGGAAGTAGAAAACCGTCTGCCATGGGTGAGCTTTCAGAATGGAATGTTTACCATGACCCTCCTGGGGCGGACCTATGACATTGCCTGGCCCGATTATGCCATCACTGTCCGGGATGAACTGCCGCTGCCTTCCATCCCCACCCAGACCTATTTGCTGCGGTGCCTTTTGGAAGGGAAGGATGTGCCTGCCATGGGCCAGTGGAAAACCTTCCGGGAAATGCCCTGGGGGGAGCTGTATATTCAGCCCTACACGGGCCGCTGCCTGACCCGGGCTGCCTTTACCTTCGGCACCAGAGTCAACGCATTCCGGGCAGCCTGTGAAAAACTGGGAGCCAAAAAGCTTTCTCACGGCGATGCAGGATATGAATTTCAGATTATTGGTCCCTACTCTATGCAGATCCTGGTTTGGGAGGGAGACGAGGAGTTCCCACCCAATGCCCAGATTCTCTATACGGATAATTTTGCACAGGGCTTTGCCGCAGAAGACCGGGTGGTTTCCGGTGATATTTTAATTAACCACATTAAGTCCAATATGTAGGATAGAAATTGGGGCTGTACAAAAAGTCCGTGTCTCAGCATTATTTAATCTATAACAATTAAAAAGTCCAGCAGGAAATCAGGCTGTATCCCTGTTTCCTGCTGGAATTTATTTTGCCGTTTTTAAGAAAAACGAGTTTTTACACAGCCCCAATTTTTTATGAGGGGCGCAGCAAGGCGGTTTTCGGGAATTCTGTCTGCCCGATAGGTGTAAAATTACAGTAAAGAGTTGCCCAAATGAAAAATAGTTAAGAAAAGTAGTTGACAAACTTACTTACGCG
>JARIBV010000049.1 GCA_029257335.1 Faecousia sp. | reverse complement strand
TGCAGGGGCTTGGCAGCGTTGGGTCCGCCGTAATCTACCACAATGGTTTTAGGAGTTGCTTCCTTCTCCACACCAAAGCCGGAATCAGCCCGCATACCACTGAGATAATTCTGCAAAAACGCACCGGACAGGCGCAGATTGATGAAACCGGGCGCAACAGCATCTACCAGTTCAAAGTCTGCGGCATCCAATTTCTCGGCCACGGCCTGCGCAATCTGAATGGGTGCTTTGTGATATGCCTTGGCTGCTGCCATGGCACCATTGCACTGGTATTCACACAGGTCCGGCCGGTTAGAGACCGTGACACGGCCATAGGAACGGTCGTATCCAGCCTGCTCAAAGGCATCAGCCATTTTATTGGAAATGAGAGTTAAGATTTTCTCCATATTGTATTCCTCACTTGATCGAATTCATAACTTCCAGTATACCAAATTTTTACTGAAAAGTATAGTAGAATTTTTAGAAAAACAAGCGTTCCGTTAAAGCCGCCATCACAAATCCGGTAAGATCTGCAAACAGGGCAGCGGGGACGGCATATCGGGTCTTTTTGATCCCTGCTGCCCCAAAATAAACACTGATTGTGTAGAATGTCGTTTCTGTGCTGCCCAGCATAATCGCAGCGCAGCGTCCAATGGAGCTGTCCGGGCCATGCTGTGCCATAAGGTCTGCGCCAACTGCCAGAGCGGCACTTCCGCTGATGGGACGAACCAAAATAAGCGGAGCCAGTTCTCCCGGAATTCCAAGCCGGGAAAGAACCGGCCTGCATAGACAGATCAGTGCCTCCATGGCACCACTGGATTGAAGCATCCGCACAGCAGTCAGCAGCAGTACAAGAGAGGGGAGAATACTGACCAGCAGCTTCAGGCCCCGGGTACCGCCTTCTATGAGCGCATCGTAGGGGCTTTGCTTCCTGGCTAAAGAAAAAATCGCAGTTCCTCCAAGTAATATTGGGACGATGTAATTATGCATCTCTTACAATCCTCTCAAACCAAAATGCAGCCAGCAGACCTGCGGCAACGGAGCACAGAGATGTTACCCACACAGCCGGAAGAATATCGAATGGGTTGCAGCAACCCAAACTTCCACGGACAGCTGCCACATTGGTGGGCAGCAGCTGGATGGAAGCAGTGTTCATTACAATCAGGCGGCACATCTCGTGGGATGCTACTCCCGGAGACGAAAAACGGCTGAGTCTTTTGGTTGCGGCGATTCCCATAGGTGTAGCAGCATTGCCAAGACCCAACAGGTTGGCGCAAATGTTGGCACTGATCCACTCTTTTGCTTCTCCATCTTTTCGTGTGCTGGGAAAAATCAGACCGGTAACCGGAGACAGCAGCTTTGCCAGGTATCTGGTGAGCCCTGCCTGCTTCATCACTTGTCCCACACCAGACCACAGGCAAATTGCTCCGGCCATGGATATGGTAAGCGTTACACCGCCCTGCGCCCCTTCTAAAATTGCAGCTGTCAGTCTGGCACCCTGTCCGGACCCCAGTGCAAACAAAAGTGAGAGCAAAACCATCCCGCTCCATATATAAGACATCACCATGTCCCACACCCCCTGCAAAAGGATATGAGACAGGCTGACGGGATATGCAGGTTCCTCAATGGCGCAGATCATACTGACTTCCGCATATAAGAAAGCCAGCACAACCGGAGCAAGCGCTGATTGTACTGGTTTTATGTACTATGTTTTTTTATGGATATGCCGGGTTTCATCAGAAGGGAAGGTCTTTTAAAACCACTTGACGGATGAAGCGGAAGGTTTCTTTCTCTCCTTTATCCCGCAGCATGGTAAGAAGCACAAGAAGCTGCCGATTGGTTTCCGGATGCATCAGGCGGGCTTCATGTCCTTTGGAAATGTATTCCAGGGGAGCGGCATCGGTATAGCTTGCGCCTTTATAGACTTTGCTTGCGGCAATGCGATCCATGACCATTTCTGCAAGGTATCGCCGTGGCATCTCCAGCGGGCAATAGGTGCGGGTTTCCATATTCAGGTCGGTCCAATACTCGTAATGGTGCCGATTTCGCCCCTTATGATGCATCCACGCAGTTGAAAATCCTTTCTCTTCCCGTTCTGCCGCATTGGGGCTTCGGCTTCCCTGATAGTAGCGAGATCCAACAATGAATTCCGCAGGGGAGTACTTGGAGAGATCATGGGTCAGACCTTGCCAATAAAGCCCCACCTTAAAACAGTTCACCATTACCAAAAAACGATGTTTTGTGATGGTTAAAAAATGATGCCATGCTTTCATTGTCTCATTCCTTCCTGCATGTTGTCCTATTTTTTTATACTTGCTTTTTAAATCCCTTCGCAGTTCTCTTGGCAGATGATTCCGTATTCCAGTTTCAATTTCAAAATACGAAGGACGCTTTCATTCAGACGCTCTTCGGTCAGTCGACCGCAAGCCAATGCATGTTTCACAGCCTCAGCCGCTTCCTGTAGATCCTCCGGGATCAAAATTATGTCACAGCCGGCTTCCAGGGCAAGAACGGCGGCCTCTCCGCAGGGATACGCCAGGGAAATGGCGCCCATATTCATGGCATCTGTGATGACCACGCCTTGAAAGCCTAATTCATTGCGAAGGATCTCTGTAACAATTCCGACAGATAGAGAAGCAGGTACCTGCTCTCCGGTAACACCGGGGCAGGAGATGTGTCCCACCATTACAACAGGAACGCCTGCTGCAATGCCGGACTGAAAAGGAAGAAACTCCGTCTGTTGCAGTTGAGGCAGTGTTTTCTGGGTAGCGGCGTTGCCAAAATGGGAATCTGTCTGGGTGTCCCCGTGTCCGGGAAAGTGCTTGATGCAGGAGATCATCTGTGCATCACAAAAACCGCAGACACAGGAAGAAACCATGTCAGCAGCAATTTGAGCATCTGAGCTGAAGGCTCTGGACCCGATGACCGGATTATTGGGGTTCGTATTCACATCTGCTACAGGTGCGAAGTCCAGATTAAATCCCAGAGCTTTTAACTCGGTTCCCAGCGTAACCCCTATACGGTATGCGGTATTCCGGTCCATGGTCATACCAATCTCCTGCATCGGAGGGTAGGATGGGACGCCCATGGCTGGATCGGAGCCGAGACGGCTGACATTGCCGCCCTCTTCATCCACACCGATAAGCATGGGGATCTTAGAGGCTTTCTGATAATCGTCAATCATTTTCATACACTGGTCTCTGTTTTTCAGGTTTTCCGAAAACAAGACCATGCCGCCCACAGGTGACGCATTCAGCGCACTGCGTGCTGCATCATCAAATGCGATGGGATTTCCCCCCAAATCTTCAGGAAGAACCAGAAAGAGCTGATAGATCTTTTCATTCAGGGTCATATTTTCTAATAAGGCGGTGCAGAACTTGGAAGAGCAAGGGGCCGCTTCAGAAGGAAAAATGGATTCCGGCAGAAATTCAGGGTCGGCCGTTTCTGCGGCAGAGGGATTCTGCGCATAACCGGCAGGTATTTGCGGTGCCGGTCCCCGAGGTGCTGACAACACGAATACAAATCCAAGCAGGAAAATCAGACTTGCTGCAAAAACGCCCGCCGGATGGCGGTGATAGGTTCCTTCCTTTTGCATAAAGACATTCGGTTCGTTGGCTTTCATGGATTGCACCTCCTGCTGCAAGGACTGTGTCTACTCTACCATATGACATAGAGAATTTCAAGCGGCGCAGAACCGGTCCTGTTTCCGGTCGATCCGGCTTTTTTCAGAAGAGGTACCACAGTATGGACTATATTTTGCAAACCAATAGACTGACTAAAAAGTATAAAAACTTTCAGGCACTGAACGGTCTTACCATGCATGTCCCCAAATGCTCTATTTATGGCTTTGTTGGAAAAAACGGAGCCGGCAAAACAACACTGATTCGTCTGATCTGCGGCTTGCAAACGCCAACTAGCGGCACTTATTCGCTATTGATGGCGGCTGCATGGTGAAGGAGCTGAGTGTCCAG
>JARIBV010000051.1 GCA_029257335.1 Faecousia sp. | reverse complement strand
CGAGACTTCGTCTATGTCCACACGCCCCTCATTACCGGTTCCGACTGTGAAGGCGCAGGCGAGATGTTCCAGGTCACTACCATGGATCTGAAAAACATCCCCATGACGGAAGACGGAAAAGTAGACTACTCCAAGGACTTCTTCAACAAGCCCACCAATCTGACTGTTTCCGGCCAGCTTAACGGCGAGACTTATGCCATGGCCTTCAAGAACATCTACACCTTTGGCCCCACCTTCCGCGCCGAAAACTCCAACACCACCCGCCATGCTGCCGAGTTCTGGATGATCGAGCCCGAAATCGCTTTCGCAGATCTGAAAGATGACATGCGTCTGGCAGAGGACATGATCAAATACATCATCGCCTTTGTTCTGGAGCGGGCTCCCGAAGAGATGAACTTCTTTAATCAGTTTGTGGACAAGGGCCTTCTGGATCGTCTGCACCATGTGCTGAACTCTGACTTTGGTCATGTAACTTACACGGAAGCCGTGGAAATCCTAGAGAAGAACAATGACAAGTTTGAATACCCCGTCCATTGGGGCACCGATCTGCAGACCGAGCATGAGCGCTACCTCACCGAAGAGGTCTTTAAGCGTCCCGTCTTTGTCACAGACTATCCCAAGGAGATCAAGGCATTCTATATGAAGCTAAATCCCGATGGAAAGACCGTAGCCGCTATGGACTGCCTGGTCCCCGGTATCGGCGAGATCATTGGCGGCAGCCAGCGTGAAGACAACTATGAGGTTCTCCAGAACCGCATCCGGGAGCTGGGTCTCAACGAAGAGGATTACGGCTTCTATATGGATCTGCGCAAATACGGTTCTGCCCGCCACGCAGGCTTCGGCCTTGGCTTTGAGCGCTGCGTAATGTACCTTACCGGCATGAGCAACATTCGCGATGTTGTGCCCTTCCCCAGAACGGTCAACAACTGCGATTTATAAGCAAGACCATCAGAAGGGAGTATGTCATTCATACTCCCTTCTGCCATGGCCGCACCCCTGTGAATCGTCATTTTTGCGGGAAATGGCCCCGTTCAATACCCACAATTTTACATCTTTGTCCACTTGTATTTTTAGGGGGTCTGTGGTAAAATATCCATGTTTATGGGATTGAAACAGCTTTGCAGAAGGAGGCCCTGCCTTTGGGTACGATACGCGATTTGGTCTGGCTGACCCAGCTTGGTATGTCTGTCATCAGCCCTCTGCTGGTTTTCTCTTTGGGCTCTGTTTGGCTGCAAAACCACTTTTCTCTTGGAAAATGGGTGGTGATCGTCGGTGTGCTTCTGGGTTTGAGCGGCTCCGTTTCCGCAGGCGTCAGTTTCGTCAGACATACAAAGAATCTGGACGCTTCCAAGAAGGATCCGCCCCCTGTTTCCTTCAATGAACACACCTGAGTCAAAGATAGAGGCGGTTGCATGAAAAATAAAAATCCGGTGTACACTGAAACATTATACATTCTTCTGGGAGAACTGATTTGCGTTCCCATTATGATCGGACTGTTTGCCCTTGCAGGGCATTTTAATCGCTCTGTTGTTCTTGGTGGAGTTGTAGGCGCTGTATTGACCGTCGCCAACTTCTTTTTTATGGCCGTCACTGTCAGCATCGCGACGGATCGGGCGCAAGATCAGAATGTAAAGGGTGGGCAGTCGCTGCTGCAAATTTCCATGCTCCTGCGATATTTGATCCTGTTTACAATTCTGTTTATTGCAGCGAAAAGCAAATTCTGTCATCCCCTGGCTTTGGTGTTGCCGCTCATTTTTGAGCGTCCTATTTTAACACTTAGTGAATTTTTCCGAAAGGCTGGTGAGCGGAAGTCATGACAATCGAAGTCAATGGCCCAAAAATTTATTTTAACATTCCTATTTTTGGCGGTATTCCCGTGACGCAGACCGTTGTATCCTATCTGCTGGTCACTATCATTTTATGTACCGCCGGAATCCTGCTGGGAAAGAAGCTGAAAAAGCGTCCCGGTCGTGCACAGGTGCTGGTAGAAAAAGGCGTATCCATGTTGTATAACATGGTGACCGAAACCATGGGAGCACATAATGCGCACTGGGCCCCCTACATTGGAACCTTGTTCCTCTCTTCCCTGCTGGGCTCGCTCATTGGTATGACAGGTTTCTTTAAATCTACTACCGCCGACCTCAGCATCACCCTTACATGGGCTTTGATGACCAGTGTTTTGATCTGGTATCATACCATTAAGAACAACGGATTTCTCGGCTGGCTCAAAGGGTTCACCGAACCTATTTTTGTGATGACACCTATGAACCTGGTTTCCGAGATTGCACAGCCCATTGCCATGGCATTCCGTCACTTCGGCAATGTGATTGGCGGCGGCATTATCGTGACCGTGCTCTATGCAGCACTTTCCACCTTGTCCGCTGTGGTGCTCAATGCCATTTCTTCCAACGGCATTGCGGTATGTCTGGTTGTTCTGGCAACGGGTGTTCTGCTGCTGATTTTCGGAATTCAGAAAAAGAAGTTTCTTTTCAAGCTTCTGGGAATCATCCTCTCTGTTCTGGGTGCGTTTGCATTTCTTGAGCTGGAGGGCATCCTTACCGGCGTTCCCATTTTGCAGGTTGGTATTCCTGCCATTTTGTCTCTGTATTTCGATATTTTCTCCGGCGGCATTCAGGCATTTGTGTTCTGCCTGCTGAGCATGGTCTATATCAGCAGTGCTTGCCCTCCTCCCGAGGAGCAGGCCGCTGGGCACTAATTTTGTGTTTCCAAAAATTCTCATATATTAGTAAAACATTTTAGGAGGAACTTTATTATGGAACAAGCAATCATTAAAGCAGCATGCGCCATTGGCGCTGGCCTGTGCATGGGCATCGGTGCTATCGGCCCCGCTATGGGCGAAGGTAACGCCGTCGGTAAGGCTCTGGAAGGCATGGCTCGTCAGCCCGAGGCTGCAAGCACCCTGCGTACCAACATGATTCTGGGCTGTGCCATTACGGAGACCACCGGTATTTATTCACTGGTTGTTGCCATCCTGATTCTGTTTACCCTGTAATATCACACCTTCCAATATAAAACGAAAGGAGTGATACATCGTGGAGGGATTCGAAAGTTTGGTAGGCGTTAACTTTTGGACAGCATTGTTTGGTCTTTGTAACATGCTGATCACATTCGCCATACTGAAAAAATTCCTCTTTAAGCCGGTAAAACAGATGATTGACGATCGCCAACAGGAGATCGACAATCTCTATGCCGATGCTGACAATTCTAAGAAACAGGCTGAAGAACTGCGTCAGCAGTACGATGCCAAGATGAAAGATGCAGTTGCCGAAGGCGAGCAGATTATCCGCACCGCCACCCGGCAGGCCCAGGATCGTGAAGAAGCCATTCTTCAGGATGCGCAGGCCAAAGCTGCACGGACTATGGAAAGAGCCCAGGAGCAGATCGAGCTGGAGAAGAAGCAGGCAATGAACAGCCTGAAAGATCAGGTTTCTGACATGGCCCTGGGAATTGCTTCTGCTGTTCTCCAGGAGGACATTGACAGCAAAAAGCATGCCCGTCTTATCGACTCTTTCATCAAGGATTTAGGTGAATAACCATGATTCACGAACATGATTATGGCCGCGCCCTGTTCGAGCTTGCCTGCGAGCAAGGAAAAGACGCCGACATTTTGAACGAAATCGCTCAAGTAAAGGCAATCTTTGAGCAGGAGCCTACTTATGTGACGCTTCTGGACTCCCATTCCCTGCCCAAGCTCCAGCGGCTGGCCTTGTTGGACGATGCCTTTAAAGGCCTTAGTCCGTACCATTTGAATTTTTTAAAGATTCTCTGCGAAAAGCACGCCGTCAAACAATATGACTCATGCGCAAAGGCATACGGTGATCTGTATGACAAAGCCCATGGGATTCTGCGTGCCACTGCACTGACTGCCGTTCCCATGAGCGACAGCCAAAAAACACTTTTAACAGAGAAACTCAGCTCCATGACCAAAAAACAGGTTGTGTTGTCCAATGAGATCGATACTCAGATTATGGGCGGCATCACCCTGCGTTTTGGCGGAGTGCAGCTGGACGACAGCGTCCGCTCCAGACTGGATGACCTGCGCCGGAGTCTGGCCGGTGTGATCGTATGAAGAAGGTGAACGAATGAACCTGAAAACCGACGAGATTACAAAAGTAATCAAAGACCAAATTAAAAATTATGGTGCTAAAACCAAGCAGGATGAGATCGGATATGTGATCCAGGTGGGCGACGGCATTGCCAAGGTCCACGGTTTGGATCAGTGCCGTTCCAATGAGCTGCTGCGGTTTGAAAGCGGTGCCGTTGGTATGGCTCTGAACCTGGAAGAGGACTACGTCAGTGTGGTTATGCTGGGTTCTGATGCCGGTGTCTCCGAGGGCAGTATTGTCCGCCGTACCGGCGAAGTCGTGTCTGTGCCTGTTGGCCAGGAGCTGATTGGCCGCGTTGTGGATGCCCTGGGCAATCCCATTGACGGAAAGGGGCCCATCTCCTGCAAGGAGACACGCCCCATCGAGCAGAAGGCTCCCGGTATCATTGAAAGAAAGTCCGTTTCTGTCCCCCTGCAGACCGGTATCAAGGCCATCGACTCTATGATCCCCATTGGCCGCGGCCAGCGTGAGCTGATCATCGGTGACCGCCAGACCGGTAAAACCACCATTGCTACAGATACCATTCTGAACCAGAAAGGCAAGGATGTAATCTGTATCTATGTTGCCATCGGTCAGAAGCGTTCCACGGTCTCTCAGATTGTAAGCAGTCTGGAGATGAACGGCGCTATGGACTATACCATTGTGGTTTCTGCAACTGCTTCTGAGCAGGCCCCCATGCAGTATATTGCCCCCTATTCCGGCTGTACCATGGGTGAGTATTTCATGGCTCAGGGGAAAGATGTCCTTGTTGTTTACGATGATCTCAGCAAGCACGCTGTGGCATATCGTGCCATTTCCCTGCTGATTCGCCGTCCCCCCGGACGCGAAGCCTACCCCGGCGATGTATTCTATCTGCACTCTCGTCTTTTGGAGCGTGCCGCACGGCTGGCTCCTGAATACGGCGGCGGCAGCCTCACTGCCCTGCCCATCATTGAGACGCAGGCGGGCGATGTATCTGCCTATATTCCCACCAACGTGATTTCCATTACAGACGGCCAGATTTTCCTGGAAACCGAGCTCTTCAACTCCGGTGTTATGCCCGCTGTTAACCCCGGTATTTCCGTCTCCCGTGTTGGCGGTGCCGCTCAGATCAAGGCCATGAAAAAGGTTGCAGGCTCCCTAAAGCTACTGTACTCTCAGTACCGCGAGCTGCAAAGCTTTGCGCAGTTTGGTTCTGACCTGGATTCCGACACCAAGTCACGACTGGCCCAGGGCGAGCGCATCGTGGAGGTTCTGAAACAGAAAAACGGTGCACCTGTAGAGGTTGCCCAGCAGGTCTGCATTCTTTATGCTGTTACTAAGGGATATCTGGAAAAGATTCCCGTTGCCGATGTGGCTGATTATGAGGCCACTTTGTACCGGCAGCTGGAGGACATGCATCCGGAGATCCTGAACTCTATCCGCGAAACCAAGCAGCTGACCCCTGAAAATGAGGAAGCACTTCGCTCCTTCCTCTCCACCTTTACGGACCAGTTCCGTTCCACATCTAAGTAAGGAGGCTGACCCATGGCGGGCGTTTCTACCAAAGACATCAAACAGCGCATCCGCAGCATGGAGAGCACCCGGCAGATTACTCGGGCCATGGAAATGGTGGCCGCCTCCAAGCTCCGCCGAGCACAGGATCGGATTCAGGACAGTCGTCCCTATTTTGAAATTCTCTATCATACCATCGCCCGCATTGCAGGCTCCCGTTCTAACTTCACCTCGCCTTATCTGGCTCGCCGTGAAGTCAAGAAAGTCTGCTGCATTGTAATTGCCGGCGATCGTGGACTGGCCGGTGGCTATAACAGCAACATCTTTAAGCTGGTTACACAGGAGTTAGCCGGCAAAGATTACTGCATCTTGCCCGTAGGCAAAAAGGCCGTGGAGTATTTCAAAAATCGGGATGTCCAGCTTCTGACTGAGCAGTATGCCGAGGCGGCAGATGTCTCTATCAGCGACTGCTTTACGCTCTCCAAGCAACTGGCAAAGGAATATCTGGCCGGTTCTTTCGATGAGGTCTTTGTCGCATTTACAAACTTTATCTCTGTTCTTTCCCAGTCTCCCGCAATGCTGCCTCTTCTTCCCTTGTCTCTTACCAGCGGCAAGGATCGTCCTGAGGAACAGGAGCTTCTCTATGAACCCGATCCTCAGACCGTGTTTGAAACCATCATTCCGGAGTATTTGGGCGGCGTGGTCTATGGCGCACTCTGCGAGTCTGTAGCCAGTGAGCTGGCCGCACGGCGTACCGCTATGGATGCCGCCACTAAGAACGCCGATGAGATGATTGAAAATCTGAACCTCCAGTTTAACCGCGCCCGACAGGGTGCGATTACACAGGAGATCACGGAGATCGTGGCAGGCGCAGAAGCCTGACCCGATCTTCCACGCAAGGAGTTGAGCCAATGGCTAAAAATATTGGTACAGTCACCCAGGTTATCGGCCCTGTTCTGGATATTCGGTTCCCCGAAGGCCATTTGCCTGAGCTGCTGAGTGCCATCGAGATCCCCAATGGCGAGGAGACCATCGTGGCCGAGGTTGCGCAGCATTTGGGCGATAATGTGGTGCGTGCTGTCGCTATGAATTCTACTGACGGTCTCCAGCGGGGCGTCCCTGCCACGGATACCGGTTCTCCCATTACGGTTCCTGTAGGCGAGGATTGCCTGGGCCGTATCTTCAACCTGTTAGGTCAGCCCGTTGATAATCAGCCCGCTCCCAAAACCGCTGAGCGCTGGCCCATCCACCGTCCTGCCCCCAGCTATGATGAGCAGTCCACTACAACTGAGATCCTGGAAACCGGCATCAAGGTTGTTGACTTGATCTGCCCCTACGCAAAGGGCGGCAAAATCGGCCTCTTTGGCGGTGCTGGCGTTGGTAAAACCGTTCTCATTATGGAGCTGATTAACAACGTTGCAAAGGAGCACGGCGGCCTGTCTGTTTTCACCGGTGTCGGCGAGCGTACCCGTGAGGGTAACGACCTTTACAATGAAATGAAGGAATCCGGCGTTCTGAGCAAGACCGCCTTGGTCTATGGTCAGATGAACGAACCCCCCGGAGCCAGAATGCGTGTCGGTCTGTCCGGCCTTACAATGGCCGAGTATTTCCGGGATGTGAAGCATCAGGATGTTCTGCTCTTTATCGACAACATCTTCCGTTTCACTCAGGCTGGTTCTGAGGTTTCCGCACTGCTGGGCCGTATGCCCTCTGCCGTGGGTTATCAGCCCACTCTGGCAACAGAAATGGGTGCCCTTCAGGAGAGAATTACCTCCACCAAGGATGGTTCTATTACCTCCGTTCAGGCAGTCTATGTCCCTGCTGACGACCTGACCGACCCCGCCCCTGCCACTACCTATGCACACCTGGATGCAACCACCGTTCTGGATCGCGGCATTGCTTCTCTGGGTATCTACCCCGCTGTTGATCCTCTGAACTCCGGCTCCCGTATCCTCACCCCTGAGGTTCTGGGCCGCGAGCATTACGAGGTTGCCCGGGATGTGCAGCGCATCCTTCAGCGTTACAAGGAGCTTCAGGATATCATCGCCATTATGGGCATGGATGAGCTTTCCGAAGAGGACAAGCTGGTGGTAAACCGTGCCCGTAAAGTGCAGCGTTTTCTGTCCCAGCCCTTCACCGTTGCAGAGGACTTCACCGGTATGAAGGGTAAGTATGTGCCCCTCAAGGAAACCATCCGTGGTTTCAAGGAAATCATCGAGGGCAAGCATGATGCGCTTCCTGAATCTGCCTTCCTGTTTGCAGGTTCCATCGATGATGTGGTGGCCAAGGCCGCCCAGGGGTGATTGCCATGAATGCCTTTCACCTGAAGATCGTCACACCGGATGGCCTGAGTTACGATGGAGAGGCACTCCGCCTCACAGTCCGAACCACTGTAGGTGATCTAGGAATCATGGCAGGTCATGTGGATCTGGTAACTTCCCTGGGCATGGGAAGAGCGTCTGTAGTGACACAAGACGGCACCCGGTATGCTGCCTGTATCGGCGGTATGCTTTCGGTGCGTAAGGATCTGGTGACACTGGTAGCCACTACTTTTGAGTGGGCTGAAGACATCGACACTGATCGTGCCCTTGCCTCTCAGGAACGGGCCAACCAAGTGCTTCAAAGCAAATCTGCATCCCAAATGGATCTGAAGCTTGCAGAGGCACGGCTCAAGCGGGCTTTGGTTCGTGAAAGTGTGGCTCACACCACGGAACGAAAATCCTAGTTTGTTACAAAGCAGTCTCTGAAACCTTTTCGTTTTGGAGGCTGCTTTTCTTTGCGCCATTGCGGCTGTCCCGGGCATGGCCTATTTCTGAATAAAAAATCTTCTATATTTCAGAGGATGCCGCAACGGAATATTGACAACGGCTGAAAATCGTGGTATCGTTGGTGTTATAACGCAGAATATAAGTGAAGATTTGCAATCACAGTACCTGTTTCTGAGGCGCTTGGTTATTTCCCTTTGCGTGTACAGAGCCGGGACTGGAATTGCTTCAGGCACATAGAACTGTTTCTTATGACCACACGGAATCACTTCTGTGTGGTCTTTTTCTACCAGGAAAGGAGATACCACATGATTGCAATTATAAAGGCCGGAACCCCGCAAAAGCAGATCGATGCACTGATCCAATGGCTCCGAAGCCGTGGGGTACAAACCACATTGTCCCAGGAAGATGGCTACATAGTTCTGGGATTGGTGGGAGAAATCGGTGATGGTGAGATGGACCTTCTGGGCAGTTTGAGTATTGTGCAGTCTGTAAAGCGCGTGACAGAACCCTTTAAACGCAGCAGTCGTGAATTTCAGCCCCGGGATACCGTCATTTCCGTTGGGAACTCCGTAAAGCTGGGAGGCGGTCATTTCTGTCTGATTGCAGGACCATGCTCCGTTGAAACCCACGAGCAGATTATTGGCGTTGCCAAAGCTGTGAAAGAGGCAGGCGCCTCTGTTCTCCGCGGCGGTGCATTTAAGCCCAGAACGTCCCCGTATGACTTTCAAGGTTTGGGGGCGCTGGGTATTGAAATGCTTGTGCAAGCCAAGCGTGAAACCGGACTTCCGATTATTACGGAGGTCATGAATATCAATCAGCTTCCCCTCTTTGCAGATGTGGATATTATCCAGATCGGCGCCAGAAATATGCAGAACTTCGATCTGCTCAAAGAAGTGGGAAAGCTCAGAAAACCAATTTTATTGAAGCGTGGGCTCTGCGGAACCATCAAAGAGTGGCTTATGAGTGCGGAATATATTATGTCCGAAGGAAACGAGCAGGTGATTCTCTGCGAGCGTGGTATTCGTACCTATGAGACCTA